>NZ_JBHJUK010000069.1:0-44639 GCF_042266225.1 Kitasatospora sp. NPDC056181 | reverse complement strand
GCGCTCGGCGCGGCCGTCGGTGCCTCGCGCGCCGCCGTCGACGCCGGCTGGTACCCGCACAGCAACCAGGTCGGCCAGACCGGCAAGCAGGTCTCCCCGCAGCTCTACATCGCGGCGGGCATCTCCGGCGCCATCCAGCACCGGGCCGGCATGCAGACCTCGAAGACCATCGTGGCCGTCAACAAGGACGCCGAGGCCCCGATCTTCGAGCTGGCCGACTACGGCGTCGTGGGCGACCTCTTCGAGGTGCTGCCGCAGCTCACCGGCGAGGTGAAGGCCCGCAAGGGCTGATCCGCCGCGCACGTCGAAGCCGCAGGGCGCGCCCCGGGACCTCCCGGGCGCGCCCTGCGGCCTTTCCGGGGCCCGCCGTCCGGCCCGTAGAGTCGGCCCCACGACCGGTAGGGACAGGACCGGCGGTGACACGCCGGCGAGGGTTCGGCCGGCGGTGGCACGGCCGTGCACCGCGAGCAAGGGCGAGGGCAGAGGCATGACACTCCTGACGGCACTTCAGGGCGACTTCGGCGATTCCGGCGACGCGCTGCGGATCGACGGCCACACGCTCTCCCGCGAGCAGCTGCTCGGCGCGGCGGCCGCGGTGGCCGACCGGGTGGCCGGCGCCCCCGCCCTGGCGGTGCTGGCCCGGCCCACCGCCGAGACCGTCGCCGCGGTCGTCGGCGGCCTGATGGCCGGCGTGCCCGTGGTGCCGCTGCCGCCCGACTCCGGTCCCAAGGAGCGCGCGCACATCCTCCGGGACTCGGGCGCGGCCCTGCTCGCCCACGCGGCCGCCGACGCGGCGCCGCAGGATGCCGGGGTGGCCGGGCTGCCGGTCGATCTGACGGAGCGTTCCGCCACCACCCACGCCGAGCCCGACCCGGACGCCACCGCGTTCGTGCTCTACACCTCGGGCACCACCGGCGCGCCCAAGGGGGCGATGATCCGCCGTTCGGCCGTCGCCGCCGACCTGGACGCGCTCGCCGGGGCCTGGGCGTGGACCGCCGACGACACCCTGGTCCACGGCCTGCCGCTCTTCCACGTGCACGGCCTGGTGCTCGGCGTGCTCGGCGCCCTGCGCACCGGCAGCCGGCTGGTGCACACCGGACGGCCCACCCCGGCGGGGTACGCGGCCGCCGGCGGCAGCCTGTACTTCGGCGTGCCGACCGTCTGGTCCCGGCTGGCCGCCGACCCGGAGGCCGCCGGGCAGCTGGCCTCCGCCCGCCTGCTGGTCTCCGGCAGCGCCCCGCTGCCGGTGCCGGTGTTCGAGCGGCTGGCCGCCCTGACCGGCCACGCCCCGATCGAGCGGTACGGCATGACGGAGTCGCTGATCACCGTCTCCACCAGGGCGGACGGCGAGCGCCGCCCCGGCAGCGTCGGCCTGCCCGTGACCGGGGTGCGGACCCGGCTGGTCGGCGAGGACGGCGGGCCCGTCCCGTCCGACGGCGAGAGCGTCGGGGAACTCCAGGTCGCCGGGCCGACCCTGTTCACCGGCTACCTCAACCGGCCCGACGCCAACGCCGAGTCCTGGACGGCGGACGGCTGGTTCCGCACCGGGGACGTCGCGGTGATCGGTGAGGACGGCTTCCACCGGATCGTCGGCCGCGCCTCCGTCGACCTGATCAAGAGCGGCGGCTACCGGATCGGTGCCGGCGAGGTGGAGGCGGCCCTGCGCGACCACCCCGCGGTCGCCGACGCGGCCGTGGTGGGCGCGCCCGACGAGGACCTCGGCCAGGCGGTCGTCGCCTACGTCATCGCGGACGGCGCCGTGACGGGGGAACAGCTGACGGCCTTCGTGGCGGAACGGCTCTCGGTGCACAAGCGGCCCCGCAAGGTGGTGCTGGTGCCCGAACTTCCCAGGAACGCCATGGGAAAGGTGCTCAAGAAGCAGCTGCTGGCGGAGTCGGCACACGGGTGACGGAAAGTCATCCGGGCGGTCGCCCGGGCGGCAGGCCGGTGACGGGTGCTCACCTGATCGACCGTCTTGTCGCTCACCGACCGTGAACCCTTCCTTTGGCGCACTCCACTGCGCGCCGTGAGCGGACGCGTGCCTACCGTGACTGGCAGGCAGAACCGAATCGCTGGACCACATGCCGCGGCTTCCGGTCGCAGGACCGGAAGTCGCGGCAGGTCGGCCGGAGGACGGTTCCGCAGTTCCCGCTCAGCAAAGGAAGACAGCAGGATGACGACCGTCAACACCGGCGCACCGGGTGCCGCCGACGACGAGACCGGGCAGCACACCACCACCTCCGACGGACGGACCCGTGCCGCCCGTCCCTCCCGGGCGGCGCGGGTCCGTCGGGGGATAGCGATGGTGGCCGTGATCGCGGCCGGATCGGGCGTGATCGGCCTCGGCACCAGCGTGGGCAGCGCGGCCGCCGAGCCCGCGCCGGCCCACGCCGGCTGGGACGGCTCGCGCTACTGGTTCAAGAACAGCCAGGGCCAGTGGCGCTGGACCTCGCACTACGACATCTACAAGGCCCGGACCGGGGGATCCTCGACCTCGGCGGCCAAGTCGTCGTCCTCGTCCTCCGGCGGGATCAAGCAGGGATGGGACGGCTCGCGCTACTGGTTCAGGAACAGCCAGGGCGAGTGGCGCTGGACCTCGCACTACGACATCTACCTGGACCGGACCGGCGGGTCCTCCTCGGGCTCGTCCGGCTCCTCGTCCGGGGCGTCCGCCGACTCCGCGGAGCCCGCGGAGGACGGGGACGTCGAGACGGCCGTGCAGTTCGCGCTGGCCCAGCTCGGCAAGCCGTTCGTCACGGCCGGCAACGGGCCGAACGGATACGACTGCTCCGGCCTGGTCCAGCAGGCCTTCCGGCGCGGCGGGATCGACCTGCCGCGGGTGGCCAACGACCAGTACGCGGCGACCACTCCGGTCCGTGCCGGCCAGCTGCGCCGTGGCGACCTGCTCTTCTGGGCGCCCGACGGTACGGCCCGGGGCATCCAGCACGTGGCGATCTACCTGGGCAACAACCAGTACGTGGAGGCCGCCCGGCCGGGTACCACCATCCGCATCTCCGGCATGAGCAGCGGCTACTACCCCGCCTTCATGGGCCGGCCCTGAGCCCTAGGGGCACGGGTGCAACGACGCCCGGGCCGTCCGGGAGACACACCGTCTCCCGGACGGTCCGGGCGTCGGGCGTGCGGGGTGTGCGGGGGCGTCCGGCGCGTCGGGGTTCGCGGGGCCTGCGGCCGCACGAGAAGTCGGGCGGGCCGACCTCCTGTGCGGAGGGGTCGGGTACGGAGGGGGCGCGTGGGGCGTGGAGGGGGCGCGTACGGAGCGGACGGACAGGGCGATCGAGGGCGTGCGCACCGGCGGTCGCGCGGGCGTGCGGCGGGTAGGGTAGGCCGCCTGGCCTGGGCACATGCCCCTGTCACGGGGCGGGTCACGCTTCGCTGGGAGGGCCCGGTCCGGAGGCATGGGGACCGGCGCGGCAGGGGTACCACCTCGGGTGGCGCTGGTTCGACTGACGGGGGCGCCGCCCGGTGCGAACGGCACCGGGGGAAGTCGAGGGGCAGGGGACGTTGTGATCGTCTGGGT
This sequence comes from Kitasatospora sp. NPDC056181, assembly GCF_042266225.1. Classification (NCBI taxonomy): domain Bacteria; kingdom Bacillati; phylum Actinomycetota; class Actinomycetes; order Kitasatosporales; family Streptomycetaceae; genus Kitasatospora; species Kitasatospora sp. NPDC056181. Next base: position 41,101 of record NZ_JBHJUK010000069.1, on the reverse strand, counting down.
CAATGGCACGTTCGGCGCGGGCAAGACGAGTGCCTGCCGTGAGTTGGTGGAGCTGCTGCCCGGCAGCATGCTCTTCGACCCGGAGCTGATCGGGTTCGGGCTACGCGGGATGCTCCCGGCCGACCGGCTGGCGACGGTGTCGGACTTCCAGGACCTGCCGGCCTGGCGCCGGCTCGTCCCCGAGACGGCGGCCGCGCTGCTCGGCGAGGTGCCGGGCCCGCTGGTCGTCCCGATGACGCTGCTCCGGGAGGACTACCGGGACGAGATCTTCGGTGCGCTCGCCTCGAACGGGATCACCGTGCACCACCTCGTGCTGGATCCTGAAGAAACGATCCTGCGTGCGCGCATCGCCCAACGCGAGGAGGTCCCCGACGACCCCGAACGCAGCGCGCGGATCCGGCAGTGGTGCCTGGAGCACGTGCCCCGCTACCTGGCCGCCCGCCGCTGGCTCGGCCGCGACGCCAGACTGGTCGACAACAGCACCCTGACCCCGCGCGAGACCGCGGCCCGGCTCGCCCGGCTCGTCCGGGACGGCTCCGCCCGCTGCCCGATCGTCCAGACCCCCGACACGAGCGGCGACACCGTGGCCTCCGCCGTCCTGTTCTTCGACGAGCAGGACCGGGTGCTGCTGGTCGACCCGGTCTACAAGCCGGACTGGGAGTTCCCCGGAGGCGTCGTCGAGTGCGGGGAGGCCCCCACCGACGCCGCCCTGCGGGAGACCGCGGAGGAACTGGGGCTGCGCCTCGACCCGGCCGCGCTGCGCCTGCTCGCGGTCGACTGGGAGCCGCGCACCGGCCCGCGCCGCGGCGGCCTGCGGCTGGTCTACGACGGCGGCCTGCTGGACGCCGCCGCCCGCCAGCGACTGCTGCTCCCGCAGGAGGAGCTGCGGGGCTGGCGCTTCGTCAGCCTGGAGGAGGCGTCCGGCCTGCTGCCGCCGGGCCGCTACCGCCGGCTCGCCGCCGCGTTGGACGCCCGCCGCAGCGGCGAGCTGCGGTACCTGGAGGCCGGCCGGCGGGCGGCGCTCGGCCTGGCCCGGGCGGCCGACGCGGCGTAGCGGACGGGGCGGGGTAAGGACCGGGCGGGGTGCGGCCGACGTGGGGTAGCGGCCAGGATTGGGCTGCGGACGGGGCAAGGCAGCGGACCGGGCGGGGACGCCCGCGGGGTGCGGCGGCCGGCCGGGTGCGCCGGCAGTAGGAGCCCGGCCCCGGGCCGACCCGTCGGCATCGGCCCGGGGCGGGGGCGGCGGCCGGCCGGGGACGGCAGGATGGGGGCATGCCGTTCACACTCAGCCATCCGGCCGCCGTCCTGCCCCTGCTACGTGCGGCGGGGGCGCGCGGGCCGCTGGTCGCCTCCGCGCTCGTCGCCGGGTCGATGGCGCCCGACGTGCCGTTCTTCGCCGAGTCGCTGCTGCCGGGGGCGTACGGTCTGGGCGGGCCGACCCACAGTTGGTGGGGGGTGCCGACGGTGGACGTGGCGATCGCGGGCGTCCTGGTGGCCGGGTGGCACACGCTGCTGCGCGGGCCCCTGGTGGGGCTGCTGCCCGACCGCCTGGCGCCCGCGGCCGAGGCGCTGACCGCCCGGCGGCGTGGAACGGCGGCGGCGCGCGGGGCGGTGGACGTGGCCTGGTTCGCGGGTTCGGCGGCGCTCGGCGCGGCCACCCACGTCGGCTGGGACGCCTTCACCCACGGGGGCCGTCTGGGCGTCACCCTGCTGCCGGTGCTGGACCGCACGGTCGCCGGGCTCCCGCTGTACACCGTGCTGCAGTACGGCAGCTCGGCGCTGGCGCTGGCCGCACTGGCCGGGTACCTGGTGAGGGCGGTCCGGGCGGTGGAGCCGGTCCGGCCGGCGGTGGCGCTGCCGGCCGGGGTGCGGCGGGCCGCCGTCGCGGTGCTGGGCGCGGCGACGGCGGCCGGGGTGGTGCACCGGCTGACGCCGCTGCGGCGGAACCTGATCCCCGAGTTCTGCTTCGGGGCGGGCGCCGGCCTCGCGGTCGGCGCCGTCGGGTACGCGCTGCTGCACGCGGCGGTGGCACGCCCGGGGAGGCGCGGCGGCACCCGCCCGGGGGGCCGGGAGCGGCCGGCCGAGCGGGTGCCGGTGTGACGGGGGCGGCGTGACGGGGCGGCGGGTCCGCGACCGGCGGCCGCCCGGCGGCCTCAGGCCTTGCGCAGCTCGGCGTAGCGGCGCAGGAAGAGCGCCTCGGTCAGCGCCATCCGCTCCAGCTCCAGCGGGTCGACGCTCTCGTTGACCGCGTGGATCTGGGTGGTCGGCTCCTCGACGCCGATCAGCACGATCTCGGCCTCCGGGTAGAGCGTGCGCAGCGTGTTGCAGAGCGGGATCGAGCCGCCCTCGCCGGAGGCCACCATCGGGGTGCCGAAGGCCTCCGCCATCGCCTCGCCCATCGCCTCGTAGGCCGGGCCGGAGGTGTCCGCGCTGAACGGCGCGCCGTTGCCGTGCCGCTCGATCCGGAGCTGCGCGCCGAACGGCACCTGGGCCTCCAGGTGGGCGACCAGCGCGTCCTGGGCGGCGGCGGTGTCGGTGCCCGGCGGCACCCGCAGGCTGACCAGGGCCTTGGCCGAGGCCTGGACGGAGGAGGTCGCGCCGATCACCGGCGGGGCGTCGATGCCGAGGACGGTGACCGCCGGGCGGGCCCAGAGCCGGTCGGCGACGGTGCCGGTGCCGGTCAGCGTGACGCCGTCCAGCACCTTGGCGTCGGCCCGGAACTGTTCGTCGGCGTACTGAACCCCGGACCAGGTCTGGTCACTGGTCAGCCCGGCCACCGCGACGTCGCCGTGCTCGTCGTGCAGCGAGGCCAGCACCTTCACCAGGGCCTGGAGGGCGTCCGGGGCGGCGCCGCCGAAGGCACCGGAGTGCAGGTTGCCGGCCAGCGTGGTGATCGCCACCTCGACCACCGTCATGCCGCGCAGCGAGGCGGTGACGGTGGGCAGGCCGGCCGCGAAGTTGCCGGTGTCGCCGATCACGATGGCGTCGGCGGCCAGCAGCTCGGGGTGCGCCTCCGCGTACCGCTCCAGGCCGCCGGTGCCCTGCTCCTCCGAGCCCTCGACGATGATCTTCAGCCCGACCGGGTAGGCGTCCCCGTGGACCTGGCGCAGCGCCCGAAGGGCCGTCAGGTGCATGAGGATGTTGCCCTTGCAGTCGGCGGCGCCGCGCCCGTACCAGCGGCCGTCGCGCTCGGTCAGCTCGAAGGCGGGGCTCAGCCAGCCGGACTCGTCCAGCGGGGGCTGGACGTCGTAGTGGGAGTAGAGCAGCACGGTGGGCGCGCCGGCCGGGCCGGGCAGTTCGGCGTAGACCGACTGGGTGCCGTCGGGGGTGTCCAGCAGCTGCACGTTCGTCAGGCCCTCGGCGGCGAAGGCGTCGGCGACCCAGCGGGCGGCCTTCTCGCACTCCTCGACCGGGAACTGGCGCGGGTCGGCGACCGACGGGAAGGCGACCAGTTCGGCGAGGTCGGTGCGGGCACGGTCCATCAGGGACCGGACGGCGTCGGCCAGGGGCTGCTGTGGCATGCGGGTGCTCCGGGAGGGCTGGTCCGTCCGGGGGGGTGCTCCGGGCGGATGGTTGCTGACGGGGGGTACCGCCGATCATAGGCGGAGTCGAACGGGCACCCGCGGGGCTCGTGCGGACGTTCGGGGTGCCGCAGCGGACGATGGCTCACCCGGCCGCATAGGATTGCTCGACGTGACTGACTCCGGAAGCTCCGATCCCCGTAGCCCGCTCGACGCCGCGGCGTCCGGACAGCCGTCCGAGCCGCAGCCTGACCGGGCGGCGCCCGGACCCGACGGCCTCGACGGCGTCTGGGACGTCGTCGTGGTCGGCGCCGGACCGGCCGGGGCCTCGGCCGCGCACGCCGCCGCTTCGCAGGGCCGCCGCGTCCTGCTGCTCGACAAGGCCGAGCACCCCCGCTACAAGACCTGCGGCGGCGGCATCATCGGCCCGTCCCGGGACAGCCTGCCGCCGGACTTCCGGCTGCCGCTGCAGGACCGGGTGCACGCCGTCACGTTCGCGTACGGCGGCCGGTTCACCCGGACGCGGCGGTCGAAGCGGATGCTGTTCGGGCTGGTCAACCGGGACGAGTTCGACCTGCGCCTGGTGCAGGCGGCCAAGCAGGCGGGCGCGGTGCTGGTCACCGGAGTGACCGTCACCGGGGTGGAGCAGCGCGGCGGCGAGCACCGGACGGCCGTCGTCACCGCCTCCGACGGGCGCAGCTTCGAGGCGCGCGCGGTGGTGGGCGCCGACGGCAGCGCCAGCCGGATCGGGCGGCACGTCGGCGTGTCCTTCGACCAGATCGACCTCGGCCTGGAGGCGGAGATCCCCGTCCCGGCCTCGGTCGCGGCCGACTGGGTCGGCCGGATCCACCTGGACTGGGGCCCGCTGCCCGGCAGTTACGGCTGGGTCTTCCCGAAGACCGAGTCCGGCAGCCTCACCGTCGGGGTGATCTCGGCCCGCGGCGACGGCGAGCGGACCAAGCAGTACCTGGCCGACTACATCCGACGCCTCGGCCTGGCGGGCTTCCCACCGAGCGTGGAGTCGGGGCACCTGACCCGCTGCCGGGCCGAGGACTCGCCGCTCTCCCGGGGCCGCGTGCTGGTGGCCGGCGACGCGGCCGGCCTGCTGGAACCGTGGACCCGCGAGGGCATCTCCTACGCGCTGCGCTCGGGCCGACTGGCCGGCGAGTGGGCGGTGAAGGTGGCCGAGGCGGGCAACGCGGCCGGGGTGCGGCGCGAGGCGCTGAACTACGCGTTCGCGATCAAGGCCGGGCTGGGCGTGGAGATGCGGGCCGGCAAGCTGATGCTGACCGCCTTCGAGCGTCGGCCGTACCTGTTCCACGCGGCGGTCTGCCTGGTCGCCCCGGCCTGGCGGGCGTTCGCCCGGACGACCCAGGGGCACACCACCTTCGCCCAGGTGCTGCGGCAGTACCGGGCGGCGCGGAAGCTGACGTCGCTGGCCTCGCGGTAGCGGTGGCGGTGGTGCACGGGGGGCTCCCGGGGTGGCTGGTACCCGCCCCGGGAGCCCCCCGTCCGTCCGGGCCGGCCCGGTGCTCGCCCGGGCCCGGCGGTCACGTGAGTGCGGTGCTCACTTGAGCCCGGTGCTCACTTGGGCCCGGTGCTCGCTTGGGCCCGGTGCTCACTTGGGCCCGGCGGTCACTTGAGTCCGGTGTCGAGGGCCGTGATGAGGGTGCCGCCCGGGGTGTCGCCGGTCATCTCCCAGATCATCGCGCCGAGCAGGTTCCTCGACTTCAGGTAGGCCGTCTTCCGGCTGATCGACCAGGCGTCGTCGAAGGTCCACCACTGCCCGCCCGCGCCGGTGTAGCCGTACGTGGAGACGGACTGCTGGTCGTGGTAGACGGTGAGGTTGGGGAAGGTGGTGATGAGGTTGTTGTACCCGCGGGTTCCGGCCTCCTCGGCGAACTGGCCCGGGGCCGCGCCGGTCGCGCTCTGCCACTCGCCCGCCGCGCCGCCGTCCGCCACGCCCTGCCAGCCGCGCCCGTAGAACGGGAAGCCGATGGTCAGCTTGCGCGGGTTGACCCCGGCGTCGAGGTAGGTCCGGACGGCCGCGTCCACGCTGAAGCGGACGTTGTACGGGTCCTGGGTGTCGGCGTAGAGGTTGGCCTGGTGACCGGTCCGGTCGGGCTCCCACGAGTTGTCGCTGCCGGCGCCGTGGAAGTCGTAACCCTGGACGTTGGCGATGTCCAGGTAGTCGAAGATCTTCGAGAGGTCCCAGCCCTGGCCGACCTTGGCCGGGTCGGCCGGGGTGAAGGCGGTCAGCAGCTTGTGCGGGCCGCCCAGGGCGTCCAGCTGCTTGCGGAACTCGGCCAGCAGCAGGGTCAGGTTCCCCTTGTCGTCGGCGCTGTAGTGGTTGCCGGCGTGGCCGTCGCCGGAACCGGGCCACTCCCAGTCGAGGTCGATGCCGTCGAAGATGCCGGCCGCCACGCCGTCGCCGCCGGCGCCGTTGTAGAGCGGCAGGTTGCCCTTGATCCAGACGTCGAGGCAGGACCTGACGAACTTCTGGCGGGAGGCGTCGGTGGCGGCCGCGTCGGAGAAGTACTTGGAGTACGTCCAGCCGCCGAGCGACACGACCACCTTCAGGTTCGGGTACTTGGCCTTGAGCTTCTTCAACTGGTTGAAGTTGCCGCGCAGTTTGCCCCAGCCGTCGTCGGCGACGCCGTCCACCGACTGGGCGGCGCTCATCGGGCGGGCGTAGTCGGCGTCGGCGTCGCCCGCGCCCGTCCCCTGGTCCGGGTCCTGCGGGTTGGCGGTGGTGCCCTTGGTCACGCCGGCCAGGCAGGTCAGGTTGACCGGATCGATGTTCTCGAAGGCGTAGTTGATGACGTCGAGCTTGGCCGCGCTGCCCGAGGTGTCGAGGTTCTTCACGAAGTACTGGCGGCCGTAGATGCCCCACTGGGTGAAGTAGCCGACCCGGGCGTACTTGCCGGCCCCGACCAGGTCGCCGGTGGTGACGGCGAGCGGGGCCGAGGAGGGCGAGGCGTTGTCGGCGCCGTCGCGGGCCCTGACGGTGAAGGTGTAACCGGTCGAGGGGGAGAGGCCGTCGACGGTCGCGGTCAGGGTGGAGCCGGTGACGGACCGCACCAGGGTGGTGCCCTGGTAGACGTCGTACGCGGCCACCCGCTGGTTGTCGGTGGCGGCGTTCCAGGCGAGCGTGACGTCCGTGGACGTGACCGCCGTGGCCCGGAGGTCGGTGGGGGCGGTGGGCGGCACCGGGTCGGTGGCCGGGTCGAAGGTCGAGGCCGTGACCGGCGCGCTCGGCGGGCCGGCGTTGCCCCGGGTGTCCTTGGCACGGACCGCCAGCGTGTACGAGGTGGCCGGGGTGAGGCCGGTGACCACGGTGTCGGTGCCGGCGCTGGTGCCCACCACGGCGCCGCCGTTCAGCACCTCGTAGGAGGCCACCGGGAAGTCCCCGCCGGTGGCGGCCGGCCACTTCAGCGCGAGGCTGTGCGCGGTCGACCCGGTGACCGTCGGGGTGCCGGGCGCGGACGGCAGGACGTCCGAACTCCCGTCGCACTTGTCGCCGTTGATCCGGCAGCCGGCCGGCGTGCCGATCGGGCCGTTGGCCACGAACCAGAAGCTGTACGGCTCGGTGGTGCCGTGGGCGGGGACGTTCGCGTTGTAGAACGCGTTGGTGGCGGTGACGTGGCGGCCGTTGACGGTGGCGGTGCCGTTGTAGCTGCTCTGGATCGTCACGCCGGCCGGCAGGTCGAACTCCAGCGTCCAGCCGGAGACCGCGGCGGCGTTGTCGTTGTGGACGATGTAGGTGCCCTTCCACCACGAGCCGTTGTCGGCGGTGGTGAAGGCGGCGGTGAGCTTTCCGGCCGCGTTCGCCGGGGCGGCCAGCGCGGTGAGCGCGGCCAGCGGGAGGAGCAGGGCGCAGAGCAGCGTCAGCAGTCTGCTGCGCGCTCGCGGGCGGCGGGCCCGGGAGTCGGCGGCCCTGGATCGGTCGGACATGGTTCTCCCTGTGACTGTGGGGTTGGACAGGGTGGCGCAGAACCGTACGAGTGGTGCCCGGCCCGCGGTGCGCCGGCCGGTGGTGACGACGTCCGGCCGGTGGTGCGTGGCCGACCGGTGCCCGCGCCGTGGGGGGACGGGGCATGGGAACTGTAGGAGGACTGGACCAATGCGTCAACAGGTCTGTACCACTTGGGAATTGGGGGTGTGGGGCCGGGCTCCCGGGGGCGGTTCTGGTCCTGCCTCGGTCCTGCGCCGGTCCTTCGTCGGCCCGGCTCCCCGTCCTGCGTCGGTCCGGCTCCCGGCCCGGTCTGTGGTCCGGTCCCCGGTCAGGAGCGGCGGGGGTCGCCGGTGAGCTCGTCGCCGAGCGGGCTGCGGCTGTAGAGCACCGAGCGGCCGTGCCGGGCCCGGGTCACCAGACCGGTCTGGTGCAGCACTGCCAGGTGCTGGCTGACCGCGCCCGGGGTGACGCCCAGCCGGTAGGCCAGGTCGGTGGTCGAGGCGGGTTCGACCAGGACCGCGAGCAGCCGCGCCTTCGGGGCGCCGAGCAGCTGCTCCAGGGCCCGCGGGGCGACCGGTAGCGGCGGTCCGGCCATGCCGCCCTGGCCGCGGGCCGGGTAACTGATCTGCGGTGCACGGTCGTTGCTGATCATCGTGATGGCGCCGCGGGCGAAGAAGGTCGGCACCAGTACCAGTCCGCGCCCGTCCACGGTGATCTCGCCGTCCTTCGGCGTCCAGCGCCGGTTGATCGAGAGCACCCCGTCCTCCCAGTGCAACCGGTGGTCCAGGTTGGCGAAGAGCGCCGCCGCGCCCTGCTGGGCGAGCACCCGCGCGCGGTACACGAGGTCCGCCTCCAGCACCGCGCGGGCCTGCGGCCACCAGGTGGGGGCGAGGCAGAGCTCCCAGTACTCCTCCAGCGCGTCCGCGATCCGGGCCAGCAGCCGGGCAGGATCGGCCAGTCCGGCCGCCAGCGGGGCCGGCAGCGGCCGGCCGTTCGGCAGGAAGGTCTGCTCCAGCTCGGGGCGGAGCTCCTCGGGCGGCAGGGCGCGGACCACGGCCAGCTCGGTGCGGAAGTCGGGCGCGGGGGAGGCGGGCCGGGGCGTCAGGAAGTCCGGCACCCAGCGGTTGTCGGCGACCAGCGAGAGCAGCAGGGTGGAGTCCAGCCGCTCGAACGCCGGGCGCAGTCGTTCGAAGGCGGGGGACTGCAGGACGTAGTAGCCCGGGTGGGTCCACATCCGCAGACTGAGCGCGGCCTCCTGGATCGGCGAGCAGGCGAAGGAGGTGCTGGCGAGGTCGGCAAGGCCGAGCCTGAATCTGTGCACGTGCTCCGCCCCCGGTGACCGCTGCTTTCAGCCAGAGCCTAAATCAATACTGCGGAGGCGGGGGGAGGGGGTGGGATCGTGGGCATGACCACCTCATCGGCGGAGTCCTCCGCACCTTCCTCCGGCCTGTCCGCCGACGAATCGCCCGACCCGGGCCCGACCGAACCCGGCTCCGCCGGCCGGGGGCCCTCCGCCGGCGATGGATCCTCCGACGCCGGGCCGTCCGGCGACGCCGGCACCGGGCCGGGCCGCGCCGCCCGGCTGCTGCACCCCGACCCGATGGTGCGCCGGCTCGCCGGGATCACGCTCGTCAACACGGTCGGCAGCGGGCTCTCGATGGCCGTCGGCGTGCTCTTCTTCACCCGCGTCCTCGGGCTGAGCGCCGCCCAGCTCGGCCTCGGCCTCACCGTCGCGGGCCTCTGCGGGGTCGCCGCCAGCGTGCCGGCCGGACGGGCCGCCGACCGGTGGGGTGCGCGGCCGGTCCTGGTGACGCTGGTCGCCCTGAACGCGGTCGCCACCGCCGGCTACGCCCTGGTGCACAGCTACCCGGCCTTCCTGGCGCTGGCCTGCGTGGTGTCCGCCGTCGACCGCGGCGCGGCCGCCACGCGCAACGCCCTCTACGCGGAGGTGCTGCCCGCCGACCGCCGGGTGGCGGGCCGGGCCTACCTGCGGGTGGTGACCAACATCGGGATCTGCCTCGGCACCTCGATCGGCGCGATCGCGCTCCAGGTGGACACCCGGCAGGCGTACCTGACGGCGATCCTGGCCGACGCCGTCTCGTACGCCGTCGTCGCCGTGCTCTTCTACCGCCTGGCCGTCCCGGCGGCGGCGCGGAAGGCCGCGGCGGACGGGCAGCAGGCCGGGGGCGGGCGCAAGCGCAACCCCGCACTGCGGGACGGGCCGTTCCTGGTGGTGACGGTGCTGAACGCGCTGCTCGGCCTGCAGTTCGCGATGCTGGAGGTCGGCGTGCCGCTCTGGGTCGTCCAGCACACCGACGCGCCCCGGATCACCGTGGCCGCCACCATGATCGTCAACACCGTGCTGGTGATCGCCCTGCAGGTCCGGGCCACCCGGGGCACCGAGGAACGGGCCGGCGCCGCCCGGGCCTGCGGCCGGGCCGGGGTGATCCTGGCGGCGTCCTGCCTGGTGATCGCCCTGGCCCACGGTCTGCCCGCCACGGTCGCCGCCGTGGTGGTGCTCGCGGGCGTCGCCCTGCAGGCGCTCGGCGAGGTGCTCGGCCAGGCCGGCGGGTGGGCGCTCAGCTACGACCTGGCCGGCGAACGCGACCACGGTGCCTACCAGGGCGTCTACAACGCCGGCTCGGCCGCCGCGCTGATGATCGGTCCGGCGGTGGTCACCACCGCCGTGATCGGGTACGGCCTGATCGGCTGGGCCGCCCTCGGAGCCCTGCTCGCCGCCGCCGGCCTGGCCGTGCGCCCCGCCGTCCAGTGGGCCGGGCGGAGGGGCGCGGTCGAGGCGTCCTAGCCCTCCCCGGGAACCAGGGCGAGGGCCTCGATCTCGATCAGCACCTCCGGCAGGAACAGCGCGGCGACCTGCATCGCCGAGCTGGCCGGGAGCGGCGTGGAGCCGAAGTACTCGTCCCGCGCCTCGCGGATGGCGGGCATGAACCCGATGTCGGTGACGAAGTAGGTCAGCTTGACGACGTCGCCGAAGCCGGCCCCGGCGGCGGCCAGGCAGCGGCTCAGGTTCTCGAAGACCTGACGCGCCTGCGCCTTCGGGTCGCCGGCCCCGACCAGTTGCCGCTGCTCGTCGAACGCGACCTGGCCGGAGACGGCCACCAGGCGGCCGGTGCCGGTGACGACCTGGGTGTAGCCGGTGCCGGGAGCGACCCCGGGCGGCTCGGCGATGTGGGTCAGGTGCTGGGAGTGCGAGGTCATGGCGACCATGGTGGCCGACGGACGATCACCGCACCAGCGCCTTTTCGCCGCCCGCCGCGGTCAGTGGACCACCTCGGGCAGCTCCCGGCAGTACGGGCGGTCGGCGGCCGGGAGAACGGCGGCCGGGCCGCCCGCCCGCAGCACCACGTCCAGCACGGCGTCCGGCGCGCAGGCGTAACCACCGCTCGCCCAGGCCGTGTTGGCCTCCACCACGGCCCAGCGGCCGCCGTCCAACGGGCCGACGTCGACCACGACGGCGCTCGGCAGCATCCCGGCCGAGGCGGCCAGCACGTCCGCGGCGAAGGCGGCCACCTCTGCCCGGTACGGGTCCTCGTCGATCGGCGCGATGCTCAGGTCGCCGTCCACCGCGTAGCGCGAGGCGGTGCGCACCTCGCCGTCCAGCACGAACAGCCGGTACTCGCGGTGGAACCGCACCACCTCGCTGGCCAGCACCAGGGTGTCGTCGTCCAGCGCGTCCGGGCCGGGCAGACCGGACCCGTCCGGGTAGACCTTGGCCGGGAAGAGCTTGTCGCCCGGCGGCTTGAGGAACATCGGGCGGCGCAGCCGGCGGGCCTCGGCCAGCGTGGTGAGCGACATCGACCGCCCGGTCAGCTCCTGCGGCAGACGGGCCGGCCAGTCGTCCGGCGGCTGGAGGAGTGCCAGGCCGAACGCGCCGCCGACCGCGTCGCCGAACAGCGGGCCGCCGTAGACGTGCACGGGCGCGCCGAGCAGCTCCGCCGGGGCGCGCCAGGCCGTCGCGGTGTGCGCGCGCAGGCCGCGGCGGCCGGCGGCGGTGCGCAGTTGGAGCCCGGTGTCGTTGATCCGGGGAGCGAGCAGCAGGACGGCGTCGGAGGTCATGGGCACCGATGCTGCCGTGTCCGGCCGCGGGCCGACCACCGGTTTTCGGCACGAAGGGGTGACGGGTCTCGCGGCGGGTGGCTCTGGCCGAGCGGCGGGTGGGCATGTCAGAGTCGTCCGGGCGCCGTCCCGGGAGGACCGGCGCCACGGCAATCCGACCCACCCTCAGCCGGAAAGCAGGCCCGCACCGATGACCCGCGAAGTACCCTTCGTCCGCGTCACCACCGCCGACGCCGTCACCACCCTGACCCTCGACTCGCCGCACAACCGCAACGCGCTCTCCACCCGGCTGATGGCCGAACTCACCGCCGGCCTGGCCGCCGCCGCGGCCGACCCGGAGGTCCGCGCCGTGGTGCTCACCCACACCGGCAAGGTGTTCTGCGCGGGCGCGGACCTCTCCGAGGCGACCGGCGCGGACCCGACGGTCGGCCCGCGCGGCCTCGTCGACCTCCAGCGGGCCATCGTCGACTGCGCGAAGCCGGTGATCGCCGTGATCGAGGGGCACGTCCGGGCCGGCGGCCTCGGCCTGGTCGGCGCCGCCGACCTGGCGCTGGCCGGACCGGCCGCCACCTTCGCGTTCACCGAGGTCCGCCTCGGCCTCGCGCCGGCCGTCATCTCGCTGCCGCTGCGCCCCAAGCTGGACCCGCGCGCCGCCTCCCGGTACTACCTGACCGGCGAGGTCTTCGACGCCGCCGAGGCCGCCCGGATCGGCCTGATCACCGAGGCCACGGACTCCGCGGAGTCCACCGGCACCGCGCTCAAGGGCCTGCTGGACGCGCTGCGGCTCGGCTCGCCGCAGGGGCTCGCGCAGTCCAAGCGGCTGGCCAACGCCGAGGTGGTGCGCTCCTTCGAGCGGGACGCCGACGAGCTGGTCGAGCTGTCGGCCCGGCTGTTCGGCTCCGACGAGGCGCAGCAGGGCATGCGGGCCTTCCTGGAGAAGCGCCCGGCGCCCTGGGCCCGCTGAGGCCGCGGCGCGGCGCGCTCAGCTCCAGTTGACGGCGGCCGTCTCGCGCCAGAGGCCCAGCAGGGACCGGTCGCCGGTGAGCCGCACCCGCTCGGCCGGCAGCCGGTTCCAGAGCAGCAGGTAGAGCTCGCGGGCCGGGCCGGTGAGCGTGAGGTCCGCGCCGGTGAGCATGAGGTCCGGGCCGGATTCCCCACCCGTCCCCCGGTCGGCGGCGGTGCCGCCCGGCACGGTGACGACGAGGGGTTCCTGGCTGATGGTCAGCAGCCAGGAACCCGGTCCGTCGGTGGGCTGCACCAGGAGGGTGCGCGGCTGCTCGCTGCGCACCCGGGCCCGGCTGCGGGCCATGAACCCGCGGAGCAGCTCGTCGATCCCGTCCAGTGCCAGGCCGGCGGCCACCCGTGGACCCTCGGCCCCGGCCGCCGCGTCGGCGTCGAAGCGGTGCACGGCCGTCTCGTGCGCCTGGCGGCGGGCCCAGAACGCCAGCGGGCTCGGGGCGGGGAGGAAGCTCCAGCAGTCCAGTCCGGCCGGTGCCCCGGCGAGCGCCTCGACCAGGGCGGCGTGGCCCCCGCGGAACCAGTCCACCAGGCCGGCGTCCGACGGATCCGGACCCATGACCGCGCGCTCGCCGTCGGCGTCCAGCAGCTCCCGGTGGCCGTCCCGCACGTAGGCGGCGGCCCAGCGGTGGACCCGCCCGGTGTGCAGCACCAGATCGCGCAGGCGCCAGTCCGGGCAGGTGGGAACGGGCGCGTTGAGGTCGGTCCGGGCGGCGGCGTCGGCGAGCAGGGTGCCCTCGCGGCGCAGCGCGTCGATGTGCTCGGTGATCTCCATGGCGTACGAGTCTGGCAGTCTCCGGCGGATTTCGGACGTGGTTACGTCCAGCGGGAGGGCCGGATGTGATGTTGGCCGCCTGTCCGGTGACGGCGCCGTACGGGCCGGTAACGTGGCCGCATGTCGATCACCCGTTCCCTGTTCTCCGCCGCCCGGTCCGGCGGTCGCCGCGCCGTCGGGCGGCTCGTCCACCGGGGCTGGCAGTGGGTGCAGCGGGCCGGTGCGGTGTCCAGTGAGAGCCCCGGCCCGTACCGGTTCGGTGAACTGGGGGCCGGGACGAAGCTGAGCTTCCCGCTGGGTGCGGTCTTCAACGAGCAGTGGATCACCATCGGCCCGTTCTCGATCATCGGCGAGCGCGTCACGATCAGCGCCGGCTTCCTGCCCGGGCTCGACCTCGGGCCCGAGCCGATCGTCCGGATCGGCGGCGGCTGTGTGATCGGCCGCGACAGCCACATCGTCGGCCACCAGTCGATCGTCCTCGGCGACGACGTCTGGACCGGCCCCGGCGTCTACATATCGGACCAGGCTCACGAGTACCGGGCCACCGACCTGCCGATCGGCAAGCAGTGGCCGCGCAACGAGCCCGTCGAGATCGGCTCCGGCAGCTGGATCGGGACCGGCGCGGTGATCCTGCCCGGCGCCCGGCTCGGCCGCAACGTGGTGGTCGCGGCCGGCTCGGTGGTCCGCGGCGAGGTGCCCGACCACAGTGTCGTCGCGGGCGCGCCCGCGAAGATCGTCCGCCGCTGGACCGAGGAGGAGGGCTGGCAGCCCCCCTTCCGTAACGACCCGCCCAGCCCGCTCCCGGGTGACATCACGGCGGAGCAGTTGCGGGCCCTGGCGGGCTGGGACTTGCGGCTGCCCGGCGAGTCGGGGGCGTGAGGGGGCGCGCGGCGGCGGGCCGGGCGGTGTGGCCCTGACGGTGGGCGGGCCGGAGGGTCTGCGGCTCTGGCGGGGCGCCCCGGGGGCGCGAGGTCGGGGCGGCAGGCGCGCGGTGGCCGGTGTCAGGCCGGCTCCTGGGTGCGTTCGGCGTCGTGGGCGGCGATGGCGGCGGCGATGCGGAGGAGGTCGGCGGGCCGGGTGGGGTCGAGGCCGGTGAGGACAGCGACGCGACGCAGCCGGTAGTCGACGGTGTTCGGGTGCAGGTGAAGGGTGCGGGCGGTGTGACGGCGGTTGAGGCCGCCGGCCAGGTGGGTGCGGAGGGTCGCGAGCAGGTCGCCGGAGTCCGCCAGCGGCTCGATCAGGGAGGCGAGCCGGGAGCGCGCGTGGCTGGGCCGGCTGAGCTGGTACTCCAGCAGCACGTCGTCGAGCCGGTGCAGGCCGGGCGGGCGGCCGAAGGCCCGTGCGACCTCCAGCACCTCGTGGGCGAGCGCGGCCGCGCCCGGCACCCCGGCGGGGGTGGCCGCCGCCGCGCCGGCCTGGACGGCCGCGCCCGTGGCGCGGGCCGTCCGGTGGACGGTGTCGGCGAGCATCAGCCAGGTGGCGGCGGGGACGGCGTCCGGTCCGCGGTCCAGCGGGACGAGTGCCACGCCGCCGGTGGCGGTGAGCGAGGTGAGCGCCGACTGCCGTGTGCGGTGGTCGAGTTCGGCCCGGAGCCGGCGCAGCTTGCGCCGGGCGGCCACCGTCCGGTCGACGCCGGGCGCCTGTTCGTCGGGGTGGTCGGCGACGGCGAGGCAGAGCACGGCGTACGCGGGTGGGAGCCGGAGGCCGGCGCGTTCGGCGGCCTCGTCGGCGGGGGCGCCCTCGAGCAGTGCCGTGAGCAGGGCGTGCCGGGCGGCGTGCCGTTCGTCGGCGAGGTCGCGGCGGTCCTCGACGTAGCCGGCGCCGGCGGCGGAGGTGGCCCGGCGGAGCTGGTCGAGCAGGAGCCGGTTGAGGACGAGCAGGTCGGCGGCGTCGCCGTCGCGGGCCTGCCGGGTGACCAGTTCCCAGCAGACCTCCATGCCGAGGTGGTGGGCGAGCAGGACGGCGTCGAGCGGCAGCCCCTCCTCGGCCCGGCGGGCGGCGGCCTCCCGGACGGCGGCGAACTCGGCCGCGGGGGCGGGCAGTCCGGTGCGGACGGCCTGGGCGAGGGCGCGGATCCGCCGTTCGGTGACCTGGGCGAGTTCGCCGGCGACCTGTTCGCGCGGCAGGCGACGGTAGGTCGGTACGCGTTCCACCAGGGTGGCGATGACGGTCTCGACCAACTCCGGTACGGAGCCGAGCAGCTGCTGGTCGGCGGGCACTCCGCCGATCACCGGGATCCGCCAACCGGGGGCGCAAGCGGGTGAATTGTGACCGGTCACAGAAAACACCGTCCAGGTCTGGGGGACACCCAAGGGCCGGGCCGGAGGGGCGACCGCATGATGGAGGCACTCGGGTTACCTGTTGGTAACAAACTTCCGCTGTGGAGGCAACAGTTGGGAACCCCACTTTCCCGCTTCCCCGCAAGACCGGTGCGCCGCAGGCTGCTCGGCACCCTCGGCTCGGCCCTGCTGGCCGGTGCGCTGCTCGTCGGCGGCCCGGCCGGTGCCGCGTATGCGGCCGCCGGGGCGGACGCGACCCCCACCGCGTCCGCCCCGGCGGCCTCGCCGGATCAGCTCGCGGGAGCCCAACTCCCGCCGGACGGTGACTCGGTGGCCTCGCCGCCGGGCGCCAACGACTGGAGCTGCCGGCCGACGGCCGCGCACCCCGACCCGGTGGTCCTGGTGCACGGCACCTTCGCCAACCGGTACGAGAACTGGCTCGCCCTCTCGCCGCTGCTCAAGAGCAAGGGCTACTGCGTCTTCGCCCTGGACTACGGCATGGTGCCCGGCATCACCTCCTCCGGCAGCGGCCTGCTGCTGCCGGTCGGCGGGCTCGGCCCGATCGACGAGTCGGCCGCCCAACTGGGCCGGTTCGTGGACCTGGTGCGCGCGGCGACCGGTGCGGCCAAGGTCGACATCGTCGGCCACTCGCAGGGCGGCATGCTGCCGAACTACTACCTGAAGTTCCTCGGGGGCGCGGCCAAGGTCGACAAGGTCGTCGGCCTGGCTCCGTCCAACCACGGCACCACGCTCGACGGCATCACCAACCTGGCGCCGTACTTCCCCGGGGTCGCCGACCTGATCTACACCGCCTGCAACGCCTGCCGGGACCAGGCGGTGGGCTCCGCGTTCAACCGGAAGATGGCCACGCTGCCGGACACCGTGCCGGGCGTCCGCTACACGGTGATCTCGACCGTGTACGACGAGGTGGTCACGCCGTACCGGACGCAGTTCCTCAGCGGCCCCGCCGTGGACAACGTCGTCCTCCAGGACCGCTGCCCGGTCTCACTCGCCGAGCACGTCGCGATCGCGTTCTCGCCGACCGCCCTGCACCTGGTCACCAACGCGCTCGACCCGGCGCACGCGACGCCGGCCTACTGCGGCTGACCGTCCCCGCCCACGCATGAACGCTGCACAGGAAGTCGGATCGGCCGACCTCCTGTGCAGCGGCATGCGGTGGAGGGCGGTGGCATGCCGCGGTGGCCAGTGGAGAACGGTGGCGCGCGGTGGCGTCCGGCCGGGCTCAGTGACCGGTGCGGAAGGTGACGACCGCGGTCACGCCGTCGGGCCGCAGCTCGTGCGGGCCGCCGGGACCGTCCAGCAGGGCGGCGTCGAAGCGGTCGAGGGTGGTGTCCGTGCCGAGCGCGGCGGTGCCGGCGAGGCAGAGCAGGAGGACGGTGGCGCCGGCCGGGACGTCCACGGTCCGGGGCGCGGTGGCGAGGTCGAGGCCCGCGGTGGTGCGGCCGCGCCGCGTCATGACGTTGAAGTCGACCACCGGGCCGCCGAGCAGCCGGCAGCCGGTGGACGCGTCACCGGAGAACGCGAACGGGCGGAAGGGCTCGTCGACACGGTGCTCGGCCCCGTCGACGGTCAGCGCCATGCCGTCGCCCTCCACCAGGGTGATCACCCGGTCGATCCCGGCGAACACCGAGAACGGCCCCTCGGAGGCCACGTCCGCGAGGCTGACCCGCCAGTCGAAGGCGTCGAGCCCGGCCCCGGCAGGGAAGCCCGCCACCTCCCTGGTCACCCCGCCCCCGTTGAGCCACGCCGTCGCCGGGCGCTCGGCCGCCCGCAGTACCTGGATCCGCCCGCTGGTCGTCATGACGGCATCCTTCCACGGGGCCGGGGGCGCCGTCAGAGCAGGACGACCTCGACCCCGTGCCGGCGGAGGATCTCCAGCACGGTGGGGAACCGGGCGAGGCGGGCACGGGCGACGTCGGAGTGGTGCCAGCGGAGCGTGAACGGGGTGGTGGCGCCCCAGCGGCCCCCCAGGCAGTCGTCCAACGCGTCGAGGTTCCAGCCGAAGTACCCGCCGGGGCCGTTCACGGCCTCGCCGACGGCGCAGTAGAAGCTGTCCTTGTCGACGAGCTGCCGGCCGTCGATCTCGTACACCGCGCCGGGCGGGGCGTCGGTCAGCCCGCGGCGGCCGTGGTACCACATGGCCACGGAGAGCCAGGCGTGGCGCCCGGCCGGGCCGAGTGAGCGCCAGAGGCCGGGACGGTCCAGCCGGCCGGTGCGTCGGAGCTCCCAGGGCCACGCGGAGTGCGGCAGCAGGTCGTTGCACCACAGGTCGAGCGTCAGGTCGACCAGCTCCGGGCCGAGGGCGGACGGACGGACCTCCCGGGCGGTGACCCAGTTGACGAAGTACGTGCCCAGCTCCGTGCCGGAGTGGTCCAGCAGGTCGAGGTGGGCGTTGCCGGCGTTGGCGCGCCTGCCGCCGAGGTGCCGCAGGGCGCGTTCCAGGCCGCCCTGCGGCGCGCAGCCGAGCAGCCGGACCCGGCGCCGGCCGCCGGGAAGCGGACGGAACAGGCCGGTGGCGTCCCGGGCGTATGCCCAGAGGTCCTCGTCTTCTTCGCCGGTCAGGCGGTACAGGGCTCGGTCCACCGCGCCAGCGTACGGGTGGGGCCTGACAACCGTCGCTGAGGGGGCGTCAGTGGCGGGCGCGGACGGTGAGGGGGAGGAGGGCCGCCAGCGTGGCGGTCAGGGCGACGGTGGTGAGGGCGAGTGGGAGGCCGACGGCGTCGGCGAGGAACCCGATCACCGGCGGGCCGATCAGCATGCCGCCGTAGCCGAGGGTGGAGGCGAGGGCGACGCCCTGCG
Organism: Kitasatospora sp. NPDC056181; assembly: GCF_042266225.1. Classification (NCBI taxonomy): domain Bacteria; kingdom Bacillati; phylum Actinomycetota; class Actinomycetes; order Kitasatosporales; family Streptomycetaceae; genus Kitasatospora; species Kitasatospora sp. NPDC056181. Next base: position 22,657 of record NZ_JBHJUK010000069.1, on the reverse strand, counting down.
GACCGCCGGCGGCGCCGGCCCGGGCGATGGCGAGCGGGAACAGGTTGGCCAGGCCGAGGCCGACCAGCACGAAGCCGGTGACGGCGAGCGGCACCGAGGGGGCGAGCGCGGCGAGCAGCATGCCGGCCGCGGCGGTGAGGCCGCCGAGGAGCATCAGCCGGGTCTGCCCGAACCGGATGGAGAGCCAGGTGCCGGCGATCCGGCCGCTGGTCATCGCGAAGGCGTACGCGGCGTACCCGGCGGCGGCCGCGCCGGCCGTGGCGTGGACGTCGTCGGTGAGGTGCAGGGTCGTCCAGTCGGCGACCGCGCCCTCGCCGTACGCGGTGCAGCAGGCGGTGAGGCCGAGCAGCAGGACGAGCAGCCGGGCCTGCGGCAGCCGGGCCGCCCCCGGGGACGAGGTGGCGGCCCGCTCCGGCGCGCCCCCCGAGGACGAGGAGACGGCGGCCCGCTCCGGCGCGACCACCGGTGCGGCGGGACCGCGGAGCAGGACGACGCCCGCGGCCACTGTCACGGCGAGCCCGAGCAGCCCGCCGAGGGCGAGCGCCCAGGCGGTGGTGAGGGCGGTCGCGAGCAGCCCGCCGACGCCCGCGCCGAGCAGGCCGCCGAGGCTGTACCCGGCGTGGAAGCTCGGCATCACCGGGCGCCGCAGCTGCGCCACCAGGTCGACGGCGGCGCTGTTCATGGCGACGTTGGCACCGCCGTAGCCCGCGCCGAAGAGCAGCAGGACACCGCCGAGCGCCGCCACCGAGTGGGCGTGCGCGGGCAGCGGGACGGCGAGGCTGAGCAGGGCGAGCGAGCCGACGGTGACCGGCCGCGAGCCGTACCGGAGGCAGAGCCGGCCGACCACCGGCATGGTGGCGACGGCGCCGGCCGAGACGCAGAGCAGGGCGAGCCCGAGTGCGCTGTGGGAGGCGCTGACCTGGCTGCGGATGTCCGGGATGCGGACGACCCAGGCGGCGAAGAGGAAGCCGTCGACGGCGAAGAAGGCGGTCAGCGCGAGGCGCGCGGCACCCCAGGAGGCGCCGGCCGGGCCCCGCTGGGGGTCGTTGGGACGGCGGAGGGTGTCGGAGGCGGCGGGTGTGCTGCGAGACTGGGGGGACGGCCGGTCGGTGCGGACATGGTCACGGATTTTGTTTCGGAGCGGCACAAAGTCACAATAGGGGCGTGCAGCTCACTCCTTCAAGTCCGAGGCCCTCCGGCTCGACCCCCGGCACCGAGGCCGACCGCGACGCGCAGCGCGACGCCCACCGTCGTGCGGCCCCCGACCGCGGCCGGACGCTGCTCGGCCCCGCGCTCTCGCTCATCCACACCGGACAGACCCCGACCCGCTCGGCGCTCACCCGCGCGCTGGACGTCACCCGGGCCACCGCCGGCGCGGTCACCGCGGAGCTGGAGGCGCTCGGCCTCATCACCGTCGACTCCCGCCCGGCCGGCGGCGGCCGCGGCCGGCCCTCGCACCGGCTGGCCATCGACCCGGAGGGCCCGGTCGTCATCGCGGGACAGATCCACGCCGACGGGCTGAGCGTCACCCTCGCCGGACTCGGCGGACTGCTCGAACCGCCCGTCCACCGGCCACTGCCCGCCGCCACCGACCCGGTCCGGATGCTGCGCGCCGTCGCCGAGGCGGGCGCCGAACTCGCCCGCAACAGCAACCGCCGCTGCCTCGGCGCCGCACTCGCCCTGCCCAACCCGGTCACCGAACCGGACGGCACCGCGCTGGCCGCCCTGCACTTCGCCTGGCCCAGCGGCACACCGGTCGCCGACCTGTACGACGTCGAGGTCGGCCGCGCCGACAACGGACCGCGCGCGCTCGACCCGCTGCCCACCGCCATCGCCAACGACGCCAACCTGGGCGCCCTCGCCGAGTACCGGCACGGCGCCGGCCGCGGCGCCCGCCACCTGCTGCTGGTCACCTCCGGCCACCGCGGCGTCGGCGGCGCGCTGGTCATCGACGGCCGGCTGCACACCGGCAGCGCCGGACTCGCCCTGGAGGTCGGGCACCTCACCGTCGACCCGCAGGGCCGCCCCTGCCAGTGCGGCAACCGCGGCTGCCTCAACTCGGAGACCGACCCGGACGCCCTCTTCGCCGCGGCCGGACTCACCCCCGACCCGGACCGTCCCCTGCTCGACCAGGCCCGCGAGCTCTGCCGGGCCGCCGCCACCGACGAGCGCGCGCGGGCCGCGGTCGAGCACGTCATCGACCGGCTCGGCCTCGGCCTGGCCGGTGTCGCCAACATCCTCAACCCGGACCGGGTGGTGCTCAGCGGGCTCCACCTCGACCTGCTGGAGGCCGCGCCCGAGCGGCTGCGCGCGGTGGTCGCCGAGCGCTGCCTGTGGGGGCGCAGCGGGCGGGTGCCGATCGTCGGCGCGGAGCTGGCGCACGGCGCGCTGGCCGGCGCGGCGGAGCTGGCCTGGCGGCCGTACCTGGCGGACCCGCAGTCGGTGGTGGCGGTGGGTTGAGGCGGCGGTGCGTTGAGGCGGCGGCGGGCTGAGGCGGCGGCGGGCTGAGGGGGCGGTGCGTTGAGGCGGCGGCGGGCTGAGGCGGCGGCGGGCTGAGGCGGCGGCGGGCTGAGGCGGCGGCGGGCTGAGGGGGCGGTGCGTTGAGGCGGCCGGGATGGTGGGGGCAGGCCGGGTGTGGCCGGACGGCCCGGCGGGCGCGATAAGCGGAAGCTGGGGCACCGTAAACGGTCACTTATCGTGACTCTCGTACACTCGTAGTGAGCAAACCGGGGGGTTCGAGCGAGGAGAGTGACCGATGGGCACCCAGCTGAGTGCCGAGCGCGCGGGCGCCGGGCGGACCGACGACGTGGACCGCACCGACGCGGCCTACCGCAGCTGGCTCAAGGAGGCGGTCCGCAAGGTCCAGGCGGACGCCAACCGCTCCGCCGACACCCACCTGCTCCGCTTCCCGCTCCCCGCGGACTGGGGCATCGACCTCTACCTCAAGGACGAGTCCACCCACCCCACCGGCTCGCTGAAGCACCGGCTGGCCCGCTCGCTCTTCCTGTACGGGCTCTGCAACGGCTGGATCCGTCCCGGCAAGCCGGTGATCGAGGCGTCCAGCGGCTCCACGGCCGTCTCCGAGGCGTACTTCGCGCAGCTCGTCGGCGTCCCGTTCATCGCCGTGATGGCCAAGTCCACCAGCCAGGCCAAGATCGACCTGATCCAGTTCCACGGCGGCGAGTGCCACCTGGTCGACCGCTCGGACGAGGTGTACGAGGCCTCCGCCCGCCTCGCCGCGGAGACCGGCGGGCACTACATGGACCAGTTCACCTACGCCGAGCGGGCCACCGACTGGCGCGGCAACAACAACATCGCCGAGTCGGTTTTCGCCCAGCTGCGCCTGGAACCGCACCCCGAACCGGCCTGGATCGTCGCCACCGCCGGTACGGGCGGCACCTCGGCGACCATCGCCCGGTACGTCCACTACATGCAGTACGACACCCGGATCTGCGTCGCCGACCCGGAGAACTCCTGCTTCTTCGACGGCTGGGTCCGGCACGACCCGGAGGCGGTCTGCGACAGCGGCTCGCGGATCGAGGGGATCGGCCGGCCCCGGATGGAGCCGAGCTTCGTGCCCGGGGCGATCGACCGGATGATGAAGGTCCCGGACGCCGCCTCGATCGCCGCCGTGAGGGTGCTGGAGGACGTGCTCGGCAAGAAGGCCGGCGCCTCCACCGGGACGGGCCTGTGGAGCGCCCTGAAGATCGTCGCGCAGATGCGGGAGGCGGGGGAGCGCGGCAGCGTGGTCACCCTGATCTGCGACCCGGGCGACCGCTACCTCGACAAGTACTACTCGGACGACTGGCTGGCCGGCGAGCGGATCGACATCGCGCCGTACCGGGCCCGCCTGGAGTCCTTCCTGGCCGGCGGCGCCTGGTCGGGCTGACGCCGGGAGCGCCCACGCTGCCCGGGCTACTCGCGCTACTTGGGCTGCTCGGACGCCAGGCGGAGGAGCGCCGTGCCGCCCGCGAGGTCGATGCCGGTCCGCTTCGGTGCGCCGTCGTGTTCGTCGTCCCGCAGCACCAGCTCGATCCGGCGCTGTTCCAGCTGGGCACGCTTGCCCGGGTAGAGCAGCGCGTGCAGTTCCTCGGTGGCGGTGGCCCCCGCGCGGCCCCCGCCGGCCCGCGGGCCCATGTGTGAGCCCGGGCGCACGCCACCCGCCTGCGGGTGCGCGAGCAGCCGGCGGGCGACCGCGCCGAGGAAGAACACGACGACCAGGGCGGCGGGCAGCAGCAGCCCGCCGGCCGCGCCGGTGAGAAGCACGTCCATGTCAGCCCAACGCCCTTCCGGCAGGGGTGAGTTCCCGGCGCAGCCCCGCCCCGCCGGTCGGGGCCGGTCGGGGCCGGTCGGGCGCAGGTCGGGCGCAGGTCGGGCCAGGGCGGAGGTCGGGCGGTCAGGGCAGCCGGGCGGTCGGGAGGTCGGCGGGGACGAGCAGCTGGAGCTCCTCGGTGGACGGGTCCTCCAGGTGGGCGACGCGCATCGCGTGCCGCTCGACCATCGTCTCGAAGACCTGCCGGGCCGTGCGCCCGTTGCCGAAGTTGGGGCCGCGCTCCAGGGTGGCGAAGTGGTCGAGCAGTGCGCCCTCGGTGGCCTCGGCCAGCGCGTACTCGTGTTCGGCGCACTGGGCGCGGGCGATCTCCAGCAACTCGTCCGCGCTGTAGTCGGAGAAGGTGATGGTCCGTGAGAAGCGGGACGAGACACCGGGGTTGGCGGAGAGGAAGCGTTCCATCTCGGCGGTGTAGCCGGCCACGATGACGACCACCTCGTCCCGGTGGTCCTCCATCAGCTTGACCAGGGTGTCGATCGCCTCCCGGCCGAAGTCGCGGGCGCCGTCCTCGGGTGCCAGTGCGTACGCCTCGTCGATGAAGAGCACCCCGCCGCGGGCCCGGTCGAAGGCGGCGGCGGTGCGGATCGCGGTGGAGCCGATGTGTTCGCCGACCAGGTCCACGCGGGCCACCTCGACGAGGTGGCCGCGCTGCAACACCCCGAGCGAGGCCAGGATTTCGCCGTAGAGCCGGGCCACCGTGGTCTTGCCGGTGCCGGGGGCGCCGGTGAAGACCAGGTGCCGCCGGAGCGAGGGGGCCTTGAGCCCGGCCTGGCGGCGGCGCCGGCCGACCGAGATCAGGTCGATCAGCGTCCGGACCTCCTGCTTGACGGTGGCCAGGCCCACCAGCGCGTCGAGTTCGGCCAGTGCCTCGTCGGCGGGCCGGCAGTCGGGGATCGGCCCGATCGCCGCCGATGCCTGCCCGGGGGCCGGGGCCGGGGCCGGGGCGGCCAGCGGGGCGGCCAACGGCGGTGCGGCAGGGGCGAGTTGGGCCGCCCTCGGGGCGGGAAGTTCGGGCGCGGGTGCGGCCGGGCCGACATCGTCCGAGGTGCAGGCCTCCACCACGGGACCGGGCTCGGAGAACTCGAAGCCGGCCCGCTCGTTCTGCTCGGCCCGGCAGCGGGTCAACACGGTGCGGCAGCCGTCGATGATGTGGAAGCCGAAGCCCTTGCCGTGCGAGACCCGGCAGTCCTCGAAGGTGCCGCGGCCCTGCGCCGAGACGTACACGCCGGCGTCCGAGCTGGCCCGGACGGTGCAGTCGCGCACCACCGGGTCGGCGCCCTTGGTGACGATCACGCCGGTGGCCACGTCGGAGATCTCGCAGTCGGTGAGCAGCCCGCCGCTGCCGTGGTCGCGGAACCAGAGCCCGGTGCCGGCCTCCTGGACGCGGCAGCGGGAGAGCGTCACCCCGGCGCCGCCGCTGACGGACACGGCGGAGCTGCGGATCCGGCTGAACGAGCAGCCCTCGGCGGTGGCGGCGGAGTCGCGGTCCAGGACGAAGAGCGCGTCCGGCAGGTCGTGCAGCGAGCAGTCGGTGAGGGTGAGCCGGGCGCCGTCGCTGACCCAGAGCGCCGGGTACTCGCCGGACGAGCCGTGGATCTCGCAGGACTCGGCGGTGGCCTCGGTGCCCTGGTCCCACACCGAGAGCGCGCCGCGCCCGAAGTCCCGCACGGTGCTGTTGACCAGGCCGAGCCGGGCCCGGCCGCGCAGGTCGGCGCCGTTCTCCGGCAGGTCGTGCACCCGGCAGCCGGTCAGCACCAGCTCGGCCTCGCCGTCCAGGGTCAGGCCGTTGCCGGTGACCCGGTGGATGTCGCAGTCGACCAGCCGCCCGCCGGCCTGGGCCTCGGCCTGCACACCGCTGCCGCGGATCTCGTAGATCTCGCAGCCGGTCAGCTCGGCGGCGCTGCCCGGGTCGGTGAGCAGCACGCCGGCGCCGGTCGCGTGGTGGATGCGGCAGCGCTGGAGCGCGGCGGTGGCGCCGCCGAGCACGGCGATCCCGGCCTGCCCGGCGGCGGCGACCTCGCAGTCGTCGAAGGCGGCGGCGGTTCCCCCGCCGCGCAGCCGCAGGCCGAGACCGGCCGGGTTGGTGACCACGCAGCCGCGCAGGGTGGGCCGGGCGCCGTCGGTGACCTCCACACCGCTGGCCGAGCGGGTCTCCACCCGGCAGCCGCTGAGCGCCGGCGTGGCCTCCGGGCCGGTGACCAGCACGGCCGGGAGGGAACTGTCACTGCCCTCGATCACCAGGTCGCGGACGGTGGCGGCGGCCGTGACGGTCAGCGGGACACCGCTCGGCGGATCGATCCGGACGGTGCCGGGGCCCTGTGCCGGGACGACGGTGACCGCCTTGTCCAGCACCAGGTTCTCCCGGAAGGTGCCCGGCCGGACGGTCACCGTGTCGCCCGGTTCGGCGGCCGCGAGGGCCTCCGCGAGCGTGTCGTACTCGCCGGCGCGGCGCCGCCAGCGGGATGCGCTGTCCTGGGTGACCCGGACCCTGTGCTCAGCCATGACGGTCTGTCGTCCCCACCTTCGTCGAGCCGGCGATCAACGGGCCGTACGCGCGGGGGCGCGCGGGCCGTCCGCCCACCGTAGCGCGCCCGCGCGCGTGGTCCGCCCGCGCGGCGCGGAGAGGTGCCGGGGGCCGTTTCGTCTTCACCACATGCTTCAACGAGCGCGCACAGTTCGGGTTCCGGACGTCACGCCGGCGGGCGGGGGCGGGCGGCTTGAGCCCGTGGCTCAGACCGGTTCGCCGGCCGGCCAGTGCGCGCCGTCCTCCAGCACCTCGACCTCGTCGCCGATCCGCAGCGTGCCGAGCACGTCGCCCTCGGTGCCGGCCGGGCGCTCCGGGATCAGGTTCTGGCCGAACGCGGCCTTCTTCAGCAGCTTGTGGTGCCGCGCCAGGGTGCGCAACGGCTCGGGGCCGCGCTTCTCACCGCTCTCCTGGTCGGTGGTGGTGATCACGCACCGGCCGCAGGGCTTGACCACCTTGAAGGTGAGCGCGCCGATCCGGATCCGGCGCCAGCCGTCCTCGGCCCACGGCTCGGCGCCGTCGACCACCACGTTCGGCCGGAACCGCTCCATCGGCAGCACCTCGTGATCCTCGGGGTGGTCCTCGGCGATCAGCGCGTTGAGCTCGTCGAGCGAAGCCGTGCTGGCGAGCAGCAGCGGGAACCCGTCGGCCATCGAGACGGTGTCGCCGGGCGAGGAGAAGTCCGGGTCGGCCGGGCGGGAGCGCGGGTCGTCCAGGTGCACCAGGCGGTAGTCGCCGAGGTGCTCGGCGATCCAGAGGTGGGCCTCCTTGGCGGCCTCGGCGGCGCTGAAGCGGTCGCCCCAGACCTCGACCTCGGCGAGCGGGTCGCCCGCCGCGACGGCCGGTGCCGGGACCTCGATCCGGGAGCCGCCGGGAGCGGTGAGGGTGAGCGTGCCGTCGTCGGCGAGCGCGGTGCGGATCTGGCCGAGGGCGGTGTTCTCGCGCTGGCTGACGAAGCGTCCGGTGGGGTCGGCCAGCATCCAGCGGCGGTCGCCGAGCAGGCCCCAGGGTTCGACCCGGGCGCTCTCGGGGCTCAGGCGGTACATCGACTTGACGGGGTAGACGTGAAGTCCGGTGAGCAGCATTCCCCCATCCTGCCAGGAGCCGTCACGCCGTCGGCATCCGGTTCCCGGGGCGCTGCCGGGCCCCGTACGCGCACGGACCGCCCGGACGCCAGGTGAGGTGGCGGTCCGGACGGTCCGTGGATGACCCGTTTCTCCGTACGCCCGGAGCGCGGTGGCTCCGGGTGGTGCTCAGGTGGTGCGGGTTCGGGCCGGGTGGGGCCGGCCCGGGGTGGCGGGCTCGACCTAGTAGCCCTGGCCCTGCGGCTGGTAGCCCTGCTGGAACTGGCCGGGCTCGGCGTACTGGCCCGGGCGCTGCGGCTGCATCGGGCGGACCGGCGCGACCGGGGAGGCCGGGCGCAGCTGGGCGCCGCCGAAGGACTGGTCGCCGCCCTGGCCCTGGAAGCCGGGGCCGGCCGGACCGGACCCGCCGAAGGGCTGCTGGCCGCCGAACGACTGCGGGCCGCCGAAACTCTGCGGCCCGCCGGGCTGCTGGCCGGCGGACTGCTGCGGGCCGCCGAAGGAGCCCGGGCCGCCCAGCGGCTGCGCGCCGAAGGACTGCGGGCCGCCCTGGCCGGCACCCACGAAGGTGTTCTGTCCGCCGAAGCTCTGGCCGCCGGACGGCTGGTAGGCGCCGCCGCCGGTGGCCTGCGAGAACCCGGGGGCGGGGGCCTGCGGGCGCTGGCCGGACAGGTACGCCTGGGGGCCGCCGTAACCGGGGACGGGCGGCTGGGGCGCGGAGGCGTACGCCGGCGCGGGCTGCGCCGGGATGTACGTCGTGGCGGGGCCGGCGGAGGGGCCGCTGCTCGGGCCGGGGCCCAGGGCGAGGCGGGCGGGGGGCAGCGCGGGGAGGTTGCTGCCGGGGGTGTCGTACCCACTGCCGTACCGGTTCTCGTAGGACGGGCCGAGGCCGGATCCGTAACCGGAGGACAGTGCCGGCGGCAGGGCGGCCGGCACGTTGATGGGCGCGATCTGCGGGACACCGCGTTCTGCGACGAGGGAGTCGTAGATGGGCGTGCCGGAGGAGAAGGACGGAGAGGGGTAGCCGACTCCGTCGTAGGAGCGGGGCGAGGTCATGGGGCATACGGTAAGCCCACAATGCGCCTGCTGAGGAGAGTGGGAGGCCGAGCAGTTCGAGTGTTTACACAGTCTTCGCTCGCACAAAGGTTTCGAAAGTAGTAAGAACGGACATTCCGGCGTCGAGTTCAGGCCAGCTTCGGGCCGGGGTGCGGTCTCGAACGGGGCTCGGACGGGGCCCGCGAAGGCCGTTGCGGTGTCGGGGCGGTGGACGGTTCGGGGACCGACGAAGAAACTTTTGCGGGCAGGGCGTGCGCTGGCGCATTCGAGCCCCCGTCGGCGGACCGGCGAGGGCTCGTGAATGTTTCGGGAATAAAGTCCCCGTGAGAGTCTTCGGGGCCGCGAAGCCCGAGGTCAGCGGGTCGGCGGGCCTTCGGGCCTGCGGGCCTTCGGGTCAGCGGACCGGCGCCGGCCGGGGGGAGGCCTGGGCGGGGAAGCCCGGGCGGCCCGCCACCTCGGAGGTGCAGAACGAGCAGCGCACCGCCGCGGCCGGGATCGTGCTCAGGCACTCCGGGCAGTCGGCCTTGGCCACCGGTGCCGGCTTGGCGCCCTCCAGCTTCGCCTGGAGCCTGCCGACCGGCACCACCACGATGAAGTAGATCACCGCGGCCACCAGCACGAAGCTGATCAGCGCGTTCACGAACACGCCGTACGGGAAGCTGGTGCCCGCGACCGCGAAGGTCTTCTGGGTGAAGTCGCCGACGGCGCCGGTCGCGACGCCGATCAGCGGGGTGAGGAAGGCCGTGACGAACCCGGTGACGACGGCGGTGAAGGCCGCGCCGATGACGATGCCGACCGCGAGGTCGACGACGTTTCCGCGCAGCAGGAAACTGCGGAATCCCTTGAGCACCGGGTGACTCCAAATCCGTACGGGGGGAGGGTGGGACGGGACCGCGGGCCCCGGCCGGACATCCTGCCGACCGGGGGTGCCCGCGGTCCAACCGCGTTCACCCGAACCGCGTAACGCGGCGGGGCGCGGGTCAGGCTGCGCGCAGGCGTTCCGCGTACGGCTGGATCCGGCCCACCGCCGCGGCGATCCGGCGGACGACGGGTGCGTCCATGTGCGACCAGAGCGGCACGGTGAGGACCGAGTCGGCCAGCCGGTCGGTCAGCGGCAGCTGTCGGCCTGCCCGAGGTGGGCGTAGGCGCGCTGGCGCTGCACCGGCGGGTGGAACTAGCGGCGCGAGTCGATGCCCTCCGCCCCTAGTGCGTGGGCGAGTTGGCGCGCGGTGAGCCCGAACGCGCCGGCGTCCAGGACGAGGGTGAGGTCCTTGAAGGTGGAGACGTCGCCCTCCTCCGGCAGGGCGAGCCGCAGTCCGGGCAGGCCGACCGTCCCCGCGGCGAACTCGGCCACGAGTGTGCCCCGGTGGACCACCCTTTCGGGCAGCCCGGCCAGCCAGTTGAGGCCGACGGCGGCGTGCAGCTCGCTCATCCGGGCGTTCAGGCCGGGGAAGAGCGTGTCGTAGTCGCCCGGGTTCCCGTAGTCGCGCGCGGTGCGCAGCCGGCGGGCGAGGTCGGCGTCCCGGGTGGCGACCAGGCCGCCCTCGCCGGCCACCGCGACCTTGGTCGGCCCGCTCACCGCTCCTCCCCCTCGCGCAGCAGGGCGGGCTCGCCGTGATCGCCGTCGCCCCCGGAGGCCTGGATGCCGTGGCCGTTGGTGCCGCGGGTGCCGTGCGTGCCGTTGGTGCCGTACGTGCCGTGCGTGCCGTTCGCGCTGCGGCCGTCGGTGCCGCCGCCTGTGCCGCCGTCGGTGGCGCCGCGCCGTGCCCAGCTGGGCGCCGTCCGCTCCGCCGGTCGTTCGGCCGGCCGGACCCCCGCTCCGCCGCCCGTTGGCCTCCGTGCTCCAGCGCGGGCGCCCCCGGACGCGGAAGGACGGTCTGCGCCGAGCGGCCGCCGAGCGCCGTCGCACCGCCGCCACCCGCCGTGCTGCGCCGCCGCCCGGTCGGGCCGTACGTGCCGAGCAGAACCACACCGGCCACCGGCACCCCGGTCCGGGAGCACAACTCCGACACCCGGTCGGCCTGTTCCGGCGTCGCATTGCCGCTCCGCACGGTCACCAGCACCGCGTCCGCATGCTGCACCAGGTCGTACGCGTCGTTGGCGTGCAGCAGCGGCGAGGTGTCGACCAGGATGACGTCCGCGTACCGGCGTGCCCGGCGCAGCGCCTCGGTGGCCCGCAGCACCAGCGCGGCCGGATAGGCGGTGGTGTTGCCGCCGGTGATCAGCGAGACCCCCTCGACATTGGTCGGCCGGATCAACTCGTCCAGCTCGCCCAGCTGTTCGCCGCTGAGCAGCTCGGCCATGCCGGGGCCGCCCCCCCCACACCGAGGTGGGCGTGCAGCTGAGGGTGGCGGAAGTCGCAGTCCAGGACGAGGGCCTCGCGCCCGGTCTCGGCGAGCGCGGCGGCCAGGTTGGCGACCGTGGTGCTCCGCCCGTCGCCGCTGCTGCCGGAGGCGACCAGCACCACCGGCGCGGGCCGGGTGAGCCGGCGCGCGACGGCCCCGGCGGGCTCCCGCTCACCCTGCCCGTGGACCGGCAGCGCCAGCGCGTTCGGGCCGGTGAGCAGCAGGGTCGAGCGCAGCGGCCGGTAGGCCTCCGCGGCCGGGTCGGACGGTCGGGCGCGCGCCAGCGGCTCGCGCAACCGCCGCAGACGGCGCGAGAGTCGGGGCACCTCGCCGATCACCGGCAGGTTGAACGCCTCCTCGACCGCGTTGCGGGTGCGCAGCCGGGTGTCCATCCGGCTGAGCATCAGCGCCGCGACCACACCGAGGGCGAGCCCGAGGGCCACCGCCAGGCCCAGCCGGACGCTGCGGGTGGGGGAGGAGAGCAGGTTGGTGCTGCCCTGGCGGGCGTCGATGCTGCCCCACTGCTGGATGGCGTCGGTCTGGGCGCCGTTCTGCAGCTTGCTGATCGCGGTGAGCGTCGCGGTCAGCGAGGTGGGCGCGGCGGTCAGCTTGGGCTGGTCGCCGGCCGACGAGCGGTTGAACTGCTGCTGGATGTCGTCCAGCGCCTGCTGCTGCGCGTCGGCCTGGGCCTGGAGCTTCTTGACGGTCTCGGCGGCGCTCTTCGCGGACTCGTCGCTGAAGCCCTTGATGATCGCGGCCGAGTACGCGGCCGCCAGGTCGGAACAGGACTGCTGGGTCGGCCCGGTGGTCGCTATCGACAGCATCTGCGCGCTGTCGGCCGTGACCGTGCGGCGGGCGATCACCGCGGCGGCGTCGGTGCCGAGCTGCTTGGCCGCCGCCGTCGCGACGTCCGAGCCCTGCGCGTACGAGAGCACCTGGTCGGCCCGCACGGTGCCACCGGCCCCCGCGCCGGCGTGATGGCGACCTTGCACTTCCACTTGGCGTTGTCCACGGTGCCACCGGCCGGGGTCAGGAGCCAGCCGACGACGAGTGCGGCGAGCGTGCAGCCGACGAGAAGCCGCCAGTACCGCCGCAGGACGGTGAAGTGGTCTGCCGGTTCCGCCGGTTGGATCCCCTCGCGTTCGTGGTGCGGTGGTGCTGTGGAACTCCCGCCCGGGGGCGGCCCGTTCGGGAGCGAGGCGGTCCGGGTGCTGCCAACTGTGCAGGGAGTACGGCGCGGTGGAATCCCGCGGCTGATGTCGCAACCCGCCCCGTGACGATGCGCCCCCCGTGACGATGCGCCCCCCGTGGCGGAGCGGGGCGCGCCTGCCCCCGGCCCGCCGCCCCCGCCCGGCCCCCTTCCGGCGATGCTTGCCGAGCCGCGACGTGCGGCGCAACCGCTTTGGCGATACTGGGGGCCCGGCGAACCGGGGGCGGACGGGACCGCGGTGGCCGGATCCCGTCAGACCTGGCGCAGCCGCAACGAGCGCTCGTAGAACCCGACCATCTGGGCCGACACGTGGTGCAGTGTGAACGCGGTCAGGAACCGCGCCCGGGCCGCCTTCGCCCGCACCCGGGCCGACGCCCGGTCCTCCAGCGTGTCGGTGAGCGCCGCCGCCAGTTCGGCCGGCCGCTCCGGTGCCACCAGCCGGGCGTAGTCCTCCGAACCGACCGTCTCGCGCAGCGCGGGCACGTCCGCACAGACCAGCGGCACGCCGACGCCCATCGCCTCCATGGCCGCACTGCCCAGCCCCTCCCACCGGGAGGGCACGGCGAACGCGTCGGCGGCGGCCATCAGGTCGAAGACGTCGTCGCGCGGCCCGAGGAGGCGCACGCTGCCGGCCGTCTCGGCGAGCGCCGTCAGCCGCGCCGTCTCGGTGCCCTCGCTGCCGGCCAGCAGCAGCACCGCGTCCGGCTCGGCCCGCAGCACCGCGGGCCAGGCCTCCAACAGCACGTCCAGGCCCTTCTGGATACTGCTGGCGCGCCGCCGCGAGCACCACCGGGACGTCCTGCGGCAGGTCCAGCGCGGACCGTACGGCGGCTCGCCGCTCCGGGGTGACGGTACCCAGCAGCTCCGGGTCGCGCCCGCGCGGGACGACGTCGATCCGCTCCCGCGACACCCGCAGCCGCTGCGCCATCGTCCCGGCCACGTACCGGGTCAGCGCGTGGAAGCGCCGGGTGCCCTGGGCGGTCGCGGCGTCGACCGCCTGCGCCGCCCGCACCTTCCACGGGCTGAGCCCGCGCGCGCCGAGGTGCTCCGGGCCGTACGCCGAGTTCACCAGGCTGGAGACCACCGGGGTGCGGGCCGACAGCGCGGCGGCCCGGCCGAGCACGTCCGACTCGTAGAGCGTGGTGTGGACGAGGTCCGGCCGACGCTCCCGGACCAGCCGGTGCAACGCGGCGGCCGTCCGACCCCGGGTGGGCCGGCCCACCCCGAAAACGTCGGCGCCGGCCGCGGTCAGCTCCGGCTGGAAACCGCCGGGCGAGTCCTTGAGGTACGCCACGTCCAGCTTCACGCCGGCCCGCACCAGTTGGGGGGCCATCGCCACCAGACCCTGCTCGGCCCCGCCGACCCTGCTCACGCTGTCGATCACATAGAGCACATGCACAGGCCAACCCCCGCCCTCGTGGGCGCGCCCGGTCTCCCATGCCGGCCGGCGCCCTGATTGCGGATCAGCATCGCAGGTGGCGACCGCGGCCCGCCAGGGAATCGGCCAGGACGGTCCCCGGCCCCGGGGGCGGCCGGGGGCGGCCGAGGGCGTGCGGCAGGGCGCACAGCCGGCGCGATCAGCGTGCGACGGCATCGAACGGCGCCCACCGGGAGTACCCACGCGGGCGCGCAGGCCACCACCGGGTTGCGCGAAGGGGCTGTACCGCGCCGGGCCCTGTGCCAAGGTCGATCCCATGCCCGACGCGACGCCGGCGAAGACGGCCGGAACCCGCCCCCGCATCCTCCACCTGATCACAGACCCGCGCCGCCGCGGCGCCCAGAGCCTCGCCCGGGACCTCCACAGGGAACTGCGCCGCCGCGGCCAGGCCTCGGCACTGCGCGCCCTCGCCCCGCACCCCGACGCCCACCCGGACGCACCCGACACCCGGGCCACCACCGTGCTCGGCCCCGGCCGGCTGCACCCCGCCACCCTGCGCGCCCTGCGCGCCGCCGCCCGCACCGCCGACCTCGTCGTCGCGCACGGCTCCGCCACCCTCCCGGCCTGCGCCCTCGCCCTGGCCGGCACCCGCACCCCGTTCGTCTACGTCTCCATCGGCGACCCCCGGCACTGGACGGCGAGCCCGCTGCGCCGCCTGCGCACCGGCGTCCTGCTGCACCGGGCCGCCGCCGTCACCGCGCTCGCCGACGAGGCCCGCGCCGTCCTCCAGGACCGGTTCCGGCTGCCCGCGGGGAAGGTCCGCACCATCCCCAACGCCCGCGCCGCCGACCGCTACCCGCCCGCCGACGGCCCCGCCGACCGACGGGCCGCCCGGCACGCCCTCGGCCTGCCCGCCGACGGCCTGCTGGTCGCCTGGATCGGCGCGATCGCCCCCGAGAAGCGGCTCGACCTCGCCCTCGACGCCCTCGACCGGCTCCCCGACGTCCGGCTCGCGGTGGCCGGCGACGGCCCGCTGCGCACCGCCCTAGAACAGCACCCGGCCGCCGCCCGGGCCCACTTCCTGGGGACCCTCGCCGACCCGGCACCGCTCTACCGCGCCGCCGACGCACTGCTGCTCACCAGCGACAGCGAGGGAGTGCCCGGCGTCCTGATCGAGGCCGCACTGGCCGGCCTGCCCGCCGTCGCCACCGACGTCGGCTGGGTCCGCTCGGTGGTCCAGGACGGCCGCACCGGCGCACTGACCGCCCCCGGCGACCCGCTCGCGCTC
Organism: Kitasatospora sp. NPDC056181; assembly: GCF_042266225.1. NCBI lineage: Bacteria > Bacillati > Actinomycetota > Actinomycetes > Kitasatosporales > Streptomycetaceae > Kitasatospora > Kitasatospora sp. NPDC056181. The sequence continues at coordinate 7,444 of NZ_JBHJUK010000069.1, read as the reverse complement.
GCCGAGGCCCTGGCCAAGGTGCTGGCCGGCGACCGCGCCGCACTCGGCGCCGCCGCCCGCGAGCACGCGCTGGCGCACTCCGAGCTCGGCGTGGTCGCCGACCGGTGGCAGGCGCTGTTCACGGCGGTCACCGGCCGGGAACGGGCGTGACGGTGCCGACCGCGGTGCCGACCGTGCACCAAGACCCGCACCCGCCGTAGGCAACCGGCCGGAGCGGGCGGATACTGCCTCCGCGGCGCGCTCGTACGACGGAGCCATCAGGGACTCGGCCCGGACGCGCCGGCACGGGGAAAGGTCACCGGACATGGTGGTACTCGCGGGCCTCGCGGCCCTGGCAATCCTCTGGCTCGCCACCGGAGTGCGGGTGGTCCAGCAGTACGAGCGGGGAGTGGTGTTCCGGCTGGGCCGGGTGAGCGGACGGGTCCGCCAGCCCGGCCCGACCCTGCTGGTGCCGGTCGTCGACCGGATGCGCAAGGTGAACGTCCAGGTGATCACCATGCCGGTGCCCGCGCAGGAGGGCATCACCCGGGACAACGTGTCCGTCCGGGTCGACGCGGTGGTCTACTTCCGGGTGGTCGACCCGGTGCTGGCCACCGTCGACGTCCAGAACTACGCCTTCGCCATGTCACAGGTCGCGCAGACCTCGCTGCGCTCGATCATCGGCAAGAGCGAGCTGGACGACCTGCTCTCCGGCCGGGAGAACCTGCACCGCGGCCTGGAGCTGATGCTGGAGAGCCCGGCCGTCGGCTGGGGCGTCCACATCGACCGGGTCGAGATCAAGGACGTCGCGCTGCCCGACTCGATGAAGCGCTCGATGGCCCGCCAGGCCGAGGCCGACCGCGAGCGCAGGGCCCGCATCATCACGGCCGACGGCGAGTTCCAGGCGGCCGAGAAGCTCTCCCAGGCGGCGGAGATGATGGACAGGACGCCGTCCGCGCTGCAGCTGCGCCTGCTCCAGACCGTGGTCGAGGTGGCGGCGGAGAAGAACTCCACCCTCGTCCTGCCGTTCCCGGTCGAGCTGCTGCGCTTCTTCGAAGGCGCCACTCCCAAGCCCGGCGCGGCCCCGCAGCAGGCGGCGGCGCCCGCCGCCGAGGCGCCCGCGCCCTCGGCAGCCGTGGGGGCCGCAGTGTCCGCGGCGACCGCAGCGCCCGCGCTCGCGAAGACGGAGCCCGCGCCCGCCGTGGTACCCCCGCGCCCGGAGCACGCCCCGCGCCCGGAGTGAGGAGCCCGCGCCCGGAGTGAGGAGCCTGCGCGTCCGTCCGGCCCGGCATCGGGCCATCACCGGGCCCGGTCCCGTTACCGGCCGCGGTCCCGTCATCGGGCCTGGTCCCGTCATCGGGCCTGGTCCCGGGGCGGCGACAGGACGGTGACGGACCGGTGACGGACCAGGCGGTCCCGGGCCGGGCTGCGCCGAACGGGCGAATCCCGGCCCGGCCTCCCCGGGCCGACTCGTCGATGACGATCCGTCACCGTCAGACTGCCCGGTGTGAAGACGCTGCTGAGGTCCACCGTCCTGCTCGCCGTCGCCGCCGGGATCGCCGCATCCCCCGTCCAGGCCGGCGCAGCCACGAGCCAACCCGCCACCGAGGGTTCCCGGTTCACCCGGATCGACCAGTCCCAGGCGGCGCGCGCGAGCGCCCGCACCGAGGCCGTCGAGTTCTTCTGGTACGACTGCGGCCACTCCCAGCAGCTGGAGAAGCCGCTCCAGGCCTGGACCGAGAAGCACCGCGAGGACGCCGACCTGCGCCGGGTGCCCGCGATCTGGCCGCGCAGCCGCGAGGAGGCCGCGCAGCGCGGCCACGCACGCCTCTACTACACGCTGGAGCGCCTCGACCTGGTCGAGCGCCTGCAGACCAGCGCCTTCCGTGCGATCCACTCCGACAAGCAGGACCTCACCACCGAGGACACCGCCACCGACTGGGCGCTGCGCCAGGGCGTCGACCCGCAGCAGTTCCGGGACGCCTACCGCTCCGCCGACGTGCAGCAGGCCGTCGACGAGGCCGCCGCGATGTTCGTCCGGTACGGGATCAACGAGCTGCCCACCGTCGTCGTCCAGGGCGAGCAACGCACCTCGCCCACCCAGGCCGGCGGCGTCGAGGCGATGCCCGACGTCCTCGACCGGCTGGTCCAGCAGGACCAGCAGCGCAACCAGCGCCACGAGCAGCACTGACCCCGACTCGATCACCTTCACCGAACGGACCCCCGGCGACCACCCTCTGGGGGACGGCCGGGCCTTCGGGCACCGGGACGTCAGCCTGATCGAACCGCCGGTCAACACCGCCGGCGATGCGCCCGGCCAGGTCGACGGAACTGCGTTCCGCCGTGAACACGGAATCGGCGAGGACGAGTTGCTGCTCGCCATCGTCACCCGGCTGGTCCCCGCGCTGGAGAAGGACGCCGGTGTGGAGCTGACCGTCGACGCCGTCCGGCGGTTGGACGACCCGAAGGTCCGGCTGGCGATCGTCGGTGCCGGGCCCAGCCTGGAGCGGACTCGCACCCCGGCGGCCGCCGTCAACGCCGAGCTGCGCCGTCAAGCCGTGCTGGTACCGGGCCAGTTGGCCGATCCGAGGCCCGCCTACCAGGCCGCCGACGTCGTTCTCGGCATGGGGGGCTCAGCCCTGCGCGGCCTGGCCTTCGGCAAACCGGTGGTGGTCCACGGCGCGGCCGGGTACACGGCCGTGCACGAGCCGGGCCCGCTGGTCGAGCCGCACGCCTCGCGCTGCATGTACGGCTTCGGCGACGGCTCGCGTGCACCGGAGGCGTTGGCCGGCCAGCTCCGCGGACTGCTGCACGACCCCGGTCACCGGGCCCGGCTGGGCTCCTGGGGGCGGGAGTGGGTCGTCGGCCGGTTCTCGCTGGAGAGCGTCACCTCCTCCTTCGAGGAGCTGTACGGCCGGGTGCTGGCCCGCCCGGCCCGGGTGACGGGCTGGCTGAAGGACCTCGAACAGATGACCCGGTACGAGTTCACCAAGCCGGCCGCGCTGCGGCTGCTGGGCCGGTGATCGCCGGAGGGCATTGCATCTAACCGGTACGTGGGAGTTTAATGGTTAGCATGAGCGAGCTGACGATCCCGCACATCCGGCACCGCCACGTCGACGTGGACGGCCTGCGCGTCTTCTATCGGGAGACCGGTCCGAGCGACGCGCCCGTCCTCCTGCTGCTGCACGGATTCCCCTCCGCCTCCCACCAGTTCCGCCGGCTCCTCGACGCGCTCGGCACCCGCTACCGCCTGATCGCCCCCGACTACCCGGGCTTCGGCCACAGCGACAGCCCCGCGCCCGGTGACTTCACCTACCGCTTCGACACCCTCGCCGACGTCGTCGAGGGCTTCTGCCTGGCCCTCGGGCTGGACCGGTTCGCCCTCTACGTCTTCGACTTCGGTGCCCCCGTCGGCCTGCGGCTGGCCACCCGCCACCCGGAGTGGATCACCGGCCTGGTGGTCCAGAACGGCAACGCCTACGAGGAGGGACTCTCCGACCTGGCGCGGGAGTTCATCGCCAATCAGCACGGTGTCGACGGCGCCGCCGAACGGGCGCGCTCCATCCTCACCCTGGAGGTCACCCGCAGCCAGTACGAGGGCGGCACCGGCGACCCGGAGCTCGTCGCACCCGACGGCTGGACCCTCGACCAGCACTTCCTCGACCAGCCCGGCCGCAAGGACATCCAGGTCGAACTCGCCCTCGACTACCACTCCAACGTCGCGCTCTACCCCGTCTGGCAGGAGTGGCTGCGCGCGAACCGGCCGCCCACGCTGATCCTCTGGGGCGTGGGCGACCCGTTCTTCACCGAGCCCGGCGCCCGGGCCTACCTGCGCGACCTGCCCGACGCCGAGCTGCACGTGTTCGACACCGGGCACTTCGCGCTGGAGGAGAAGCTGCCGGAGATCGCCCCGCTGATCGACGACTTCCTCGCCCGTACGCAGAAGTAGGCCCGCGCCCCGGCCGCCGGTCAGGGGCGGGGTGGGAGTCGGGTGGGGGTGCTGGGCTTTCCGAGGCCGGGTGTGCGGGGGCGGGTGTGCGGGAGCGGGTGTGCGGGGCCGGGCCGGCGTGCCTCGGCCCGACCGCGGCTCAGTCGCGGCGCAGCAGGTACGTGACGAAGCCCAGGGTGCCCCGGTAGCCGTGCAGCCACTCCGTGCGGTGCCGGTCCGCGGCCTCGCGGGCGGCTGCCGCGTCCGGGTGGTCCGGGTGGTCCAGTGCCCAGGCCGACAGTGACCCCGTCCAGGAGAACTCGTAGTCGTCCCACTCCTGCAGGCTGCTGACGTACCCGTACACCGGCGTCCAGCCGTCGGCCATCACCCGGTCGGTGGTGGTCGCCAGATCGGCGAAGTCGTCCCGGGTCGCGCCCAGGCCGTCCAGCACTGCCTGGGCGGGCTCGCGCTCCCAGAAACCCTCGCCGACCAGCACCAGACCGCCGGGGGCCAGCAACTCGCGGGCGGCCGCCAGGGTCGGCAGCAGGCCGCCGAAGGCGTGCGTCGCGCCGACGTTCAGCACCAGGTCGAAGGGCTCCTTGGCCTTGAACTCGCGGGCGTCCAGGTGGTGCAGGCCGATCCGCCGCTCCACCCCGAGCGCCGTGGCCGTCTCCCGGGCCCGGGTCAGCGCCGCCGCGTCCAGGTCGACGCCGACCGCCTGCCAGTGCGGCCGCGCCGCCAACGCGCGGACCAGCCAGGCACCCTCGCCGCAGCCGAGGTCCAGGGCCCGGCCGCTCTCGGTGCGCCCGGTCGCCCTGGCCAGCAGCCGGGCCACCGACTCGTCGGTGATCGGCGCGGCGATCGGGTGGTGGGCGTGGGCGAGGCGGGAGATCATCTGACGGTCCATTCGAACAGTGTGGCCCACTCGGGCTCAGTACGTCCGGCCTTTCCAGGCGGCCCCGCGCCCGCGCCAGTGCTGTACCGCCGAGTCCACCGTCATCAGCAGGTAGAGCAACGCGGTGAAGGGCAGCAGCAGCGCGGCCGGCGCCGGCCGGCGGTAGTAGCGCAGCATCGGCACGAACGTCCCCGCCATCAGCGCCCACGCCGCCCCGCCGGTCGCCGCCACCGCCCAGTGCGCGGTGACCACCCCCGTGACCGCCGCCACCGGCGGCACCAGGTACACCAGCGCCAGGCCGGCCACCGTCCCGACCAGCAGCAGTGGGGAGTGCCGCAGCTGCGCGTACGCGCTGCGCGAGACCATCCGCCAGAGCTGGGCCAGCCGCGGGTACGGGCGGACGCTGTCCACCTGCTCCGCCAGGCCCAGCCAGGTCCGGCCGCCCGCCGCCTTCACCGCGCGGGCCAGCGACACGTCGTCGATCACCGCCCCCCGGATCGCCGCCACCCCGCCCACCCGCTCCAGGGCCTCCCGCCGCACCAGCGAGCAGCCGCCCGCCGCCGCGGCCGTCCGGGCCCCGGGCCGGTTGCTGCGGCGGAACGGGTACAGCTGGGCGAAGAAGTAGACGAACGCGGGCACGATCAACCGCTCCCACCCCGTCTCCACCCGGAGCCGGGCCATCTGCGACACCAGGTCCAGCCGGCCGGTCTCGGCGGCGGCCACCAGCTCGGCCAGCGAGTCCGGTCCGTGCGCGATGTCCGCATCGGTGAGCAGCAGGTACTCGGCGTCCGGACCGGCCAGCTCCACCCCGTGCCGCAGCGCCCACAGCTTTCCCGTCCAGCCGGCGGGCAGCGGGGGAGGGGTGGTCACGGTCAGCTCCAGCCCGCCGGGCGTGGCGAGCGAACGCGCCAGCGCTCCGGTCCCGTCCGAGCTGTGGTCGTCCACCAGCACCACCCGGGCCCGGCCCGGATACTTCTGCGCCAGCAGGCCGGGCAGGCTGAGCGGCAGCACCTCCGCCTCGTCCCGGGCCGGTACCACCACCACGACCTGCGGCCAACGGGTGGGCGGACGGCGCGGCGGAAGCCGCACGTCGGTACGCCAGAACAACCCGTGGCAGCACGCGAGCCAGAGCCAGACCAGCAGGGAGAGCACGGCGATCCACAGCAGGACGGTCACCCGGGCAGTCTGCCGCACCCGGGGCCCGCAGCGGGGCATCGACTAAAGTCTTGCCCTGTGAAGATCGCACTGATGGACTCGGGAATCGGCCTGCTGGCCGCGGCTGCCGCCCTGCGGAGGCTCCGCCCCGACGCCGACCTGGTGCTCTCCTCCAACCCCGCCTCGATGCCCTGGGGCCCGCGGACACCCGAGGAGGTCACCGCGCTCGCCCTCGGCTGCGCGCGGGCGGCCGCCGCCCTCGGGCCGGACGCCCTGGTGATCGCCTGCAACACCGCCTCCGTCCACGCGCTCGCCACCCTGCGCGCCGAACTGGAGCCCGCGCTGCCCGTCATCGGCACCGTCCCGGCCATCAAGCCGGCCGCCGCGCTCGGCGGCCCGGTCGCCATCTGGGCCACCCCGGCCACCACGGGCAGTGCCTACCAGCGCGGCCTCATCCGTGACTTCGCCGGGACGGCCGCCGTCACCGAGGTCGCCTGCCCCGGCCTGGCGGACGCCGTCGAACACGGCGACGACGCCGCCATCGACGCGGCCATCGCCGACGCGGCCGCCCGCACGCCGGCGGGCACGGCGGCCATCGTGCTCGGCTGCACCCACTACGAACTGGTGGCCGACCGCATCCGCGCCGCGGTCGCTCCCGTCGCGGCGCCGGACCTCATCCTGCACGGCTCCGCCGACGCCGTCGCCGCCCAGGCACTCCGCCGCATCGCCGACCCGGCCCGCACCGGCAACGGCACGCTGACCGTCCTCCACGCCGGCGCCCCCGCCGCGCTGCCCCCGGCCGCGCTCCTCTACCCGCAGGGCCACAGCCTCGCCGCCACGGCCCCGGCGGTCTGACGGTCGGGGCTCCCGTTTCGCTGCTGCCGGCGGCGCCCCTCCCGCCTCCCGGCCGCTTTGGCGGCCTGCGGTCGGCTCCCGGCCTCTTCGGGCCCTCCCATCCGGCCTGTCGGCTGGCCCGCGTGCCCTCGATGGCCCGGGCCCGGGACCGAGGCTGCGGGGTGTCCTCCGGTAGCCTTCCGCGCACCCCGAGCCTCGGACGAGGCTTCGAGGCGCGTGAGAAGTCGGACGGGCCGACTTCTGGTGCGCGGGTGTCGCCTGGCGTAGCCACACTTTGCAAACAGTTGTTGCGTGCGCTGGTGTAGCGAGGGTGGGTCGGTGCGGTGACCTGGGAGGCCGGGCGGGCGGACTTCTGGTGCGCGGGTGCGGGGGCACTTTGCAAAGAGTTGTCGCGGGGCTGGCTCGGTGTGGGTGGCCGGCTGCTGCATGAGAAGTCGGGCGGGCCGACCTCCGGCGCGTGGGTGCGGGGGCACTTTGCAAACAGTTGTTGCGGTGCCGGTGCCGGTGTAGCGAGGGTGGGTCGGTGCGGTGACCTGGGAAGTCGGGCGGGCCGACCTCCGGCGCGTGGGTGCGGGGGCACTTTGCAAACAGTTGTTGCGGTGCCGGTGCCGGTGTAGCGAGGGTGGGTCAGT
>NZ_JBHJUK010000068.1:0-45365 GCF_042266225.1 Kitasatospora sp. NPDC056181 | reverse complement strand
TTTTATACCTCTCGGGCTGCGCAGCCAGTTCCCCGCGCGCCCCCCCACCCCCGGGCGCCCCCCCCGCAACGGCCGGCGGGCCCCGCCGTCGTGTCGGGCGGTCCCGTCCCGTCCGGCGGGGCGGGGCCGCCCTCCTGCGCAGGGGTGGGTCACCGGGCCCGGACCGCACGGGGTTCGGTGGGCGGTCCGGCCCCGGTTCCGGCGGTCAGGCGTCGCGTCGAACAGCCTCGAAGCGACGGCGCCGGAGCACCATGCCGGCCCAGCCGACGCCGATGGCGGCGGCGCCGGCGAGCAGCAGCGGGCCGGTGGCCGAGCCGCCGCCGACGGCGGCGCTGGCGGTCGGGACGACCGCGCCGGCCGGCTCGTTGGCGTTGCCGCCGTGCCCGTGGTGGGAGACGGTCGACTTGGCGAGGCCCGCGGTGATCTGGTCCTCGCTCGGCGCGGCCGGCGCCTGCGCGGCCAGGGCGGAGACCGGCTGCCCGGCGGTGGCGGCCTTGCCGAAGTCGATGTCGGAGCAGCTGTAGAAGGCCTCGGGGCTGTCGGTGCGCTGCCAGACCGTGTACAGCAGCTGGCGGCCGGTGCGCTGCGGCAGCGTGCCGGTGTAGTTGTAGTAGCCGTTGTCGGAGGTGCGGCTGGTCGGCACCACCGCGACCGGGGTCGGGTCCAGGTCGGACCACTTCAGCGGCTGGGTCGGGTCCCAGCTCTGCTTGGTGATGTAGACGGTCTGGTTGCCCTGGTGCGGCGCGGTGACGCGGAACTTGAAGGCGAGGCTGCCGGAGCTCACCGGGGTGGCGGGCCAGTCGGCGCGCGGCAGGTCGAGCGCCTTGTACTTGTCCCGGTTGGCCGAGCAGAGCTTGCCGTCCGGGATCAGCGCCTGGTGGTGGCCGTCCGCGTTGGCGATGTTGACCTCGTTCCAGTCGTAGAGCGGCTGGGTGCCGCTCATCGCCACGAGGTCCTTGCAGATCTGGGACTTGGGGGTCTCCGGGCCTTCGGCGTAGCAGGCGGCGACCCGGCTGACCGGTCCGGTCATCGTGCCGTGGGCACCGGCGGTGCCGGCGGTGGTGGCCGACACGGCGAGGACCGCGGCGCCGATCACGCCGACGGACAGGGCAGTTCGCTTGATGGACATGGGGTGGGGACTCCTTGACCGTGTTCCGGGCCGATGCGTGGGGGATGGACACGTCTGCCCTGGGGCCGCCGACCCGGCGCGCGGGCCCCGGCCAGAGCGTATGATTGGACTAGACCAACTGGCAATAGCCCGTTGTGGGCCACTTTTTGACGGACTGTAGCCGTAAGCGCAGCACAAAGGCCCGACGGGAAGCCGGAGTTAGGCATCCCATCGGGCCTGCTTAAGGCGGGGGAAAGGTCGTCGGCCGTGCGGCCGCCCGGTCGGGTGGCGGGCCGGCCGTCGGGGTCAGAGGAACGTCTTCCCCTCGCCCCGGTAGGTCGGGACGGTCCGCACCACCGCGTCGCCCTCGATCAGGTGCAGCTCGGCGAAGCGCTCGCACAGCTCGCCCGCCTTGGCGTGCCGGAACCAGACCCGGTCGCCGATCAGCAGGTCGTCGGCGGCCGCGCCGAGCAGCGGGGTCTGCACCTCGCCGGCGCCCTCCATCGGGTCGTAGCGCAGCCCCTGCGGCAGGTACGGCACCGGCGAGCGGTCCGGGCCGGCCACGCCGGAGGCCGGGTAGCCGCCGCCGAGGACCGTCACCACGCCGACCCCGGGCCGGCGCACCACCGGCTGGCCGAACAGCGCGGCCGGGCGCCCCCGGAATGAGCGGTAGTTGTCGAACAGCCGCGGCACGTACAGCCCGGAGCCGGCCGCCACCTCGGTGACCGCCCGCTCGGCGGCGGTCGACTCGACGCTGCCGGTGCCGCCGCCGTTGACGAACTCCAGCTCGGCCACCCGCCGCAGCTGCCGGACCACCTCGGCGCGGCGCGCGGCGAGCTCGGTCCGCGCCTTGGCCTGCATCAGCCGGACCATCCGCGAACGGACCGGCCGCCCGGGCACGTCGTCGCCCACGCCGGCGATGTGCCCCTCGTACGCCATCAGCCCGACCACCCGGAACCCCCGGCGGCGCTGCACCAGTTCGGCGAGGGCGGCCACGTCCTCGGGCGTGCGCAGCGGCGAGCGCCGGGCGCCGACCCGGACCCGGCCGCCCAGCAGGTGCAGCGCGGTGTCCAGCTCCAGGCAGACCCGCACCTCGGCGGAGCCGGCCCGGGCGGCGTCGATCAGGTCGAGCTGGGCCGGGTCGTCCAGCAGCACGGTGACGCCGGCGGCCAGCTCCGGGTCGGCGGTCAGTTCGGCGAAGCCGGCCCGGTCGGCGGAGGGGTAGGCGAGCAGGACGTCGCGCACGCCCGTGCGGGCCAGCCAGAGCGACTCGGCGAGGGTGAAGCTCATCACCCCGGCGAAGCCCTCCATCGCCAGCACCCGGTCCAGCAGGGCCCGGCAGCGCACCGACTTGCTGGCCACCCGGACGGGTTTGCCCGCGGCCCGGCGCACCAAGTCGGCGGCGTTGGCGTCGAAGGCCTCCAGGTCGACGACGGCCACGGGGCCGTCGAGGTGGGCGGTGGCCCGGTCGTACCGGGCGCGGTCGGCCGCCGGCGAGGGGGCGGGCGCGGTACGGGCAGCAGCTTCGAGCGTGGCCATGGCCGCACCTTGCCACACCCTCCCTACCGCCGGGTAGGGGTCGGACGCGGGACCTTCGGACCGTGTGGCCGCGGGGCGGGGTGGCATAGGGTCGGCCTGGTGGAGCGCAAGAACATCCCGAACCCAGGATTCGCCGCCGACGACGGCACCGCCGACCCCGTGCTGGCCGAGGCGCTCGCGCGCTGGTCGCAGGACCGCACGGCCGAACCGGAGCTGCTCGCCGCGCTGGCGCCGACCCGGCTGATGGTCCCGATCGTGGCCGTCCTCGGCGAGGTCGAGGTGGACGAGCACGGGCACAAGCACGAGAAGACCAGTGACATGGCCGTCCCGGTGGTCGAGGCCGCCGACGGCCGGCGCGCGCTGCCGGCCTTCACCTCGATGGAGACGATGGCCCGCTGGCGCGCCGACGCCCGCCCGGCGCCGGTCGCCGCGCCGCAGGCCGCGATGGTCGCCTTCTCGGAGCGGGCCGACACCCTGCTGGTCGACCCGGCCGGCCCGGTGACGTACCGGCTGTCCGGCGCCCGGCTGCGCGCGCTGGCGGAGAACCGGCCGTACCTGCCGCCGCTGGACGACCCCGAGGTGCGGGAGGCCGTCCGGGCGCTGCTGGCGGCCGAGCCGGAGGTGGTGAGCGGTCTGCTGGCGCCGTACCAGGACGGTGACGGGCTGCTCGCCGTGGTCTTCGACCCGGCGCTGGACCAGGCGGGCGTGCAGGCGGCCGCGGAGCGGGTGGGCCGGGCGGTGGCCGCCGACCCGGTGCTGCGGGTCCGGCTCGACCGGGGCCTGAGCCTGGCGGTGCTGCCCGCCGGCGCCGCGTTGCCGGGCGAGCCGCTCCACCGGCGCTGAACGCGCGGGTGCCCCCTCGGACCGGGTCCGAGGGGGCACCGCCGTGTCCGGGGAGGGGTCAGGCGTAGACGGGGCCGGTGAACTTCTCGCCCGGGCCCGCGCCCGGCGCGTCCGGGACGAGGGAGGCCTCGCGGAAGGCCAGCTGGAGCGACTTCAGGCCGTCCCGCAGCGGGGCGGCGTGGAAGTTGCTGATCTCGGGGGCGCCGGCGGTGACCAGCCCGGCCAGCGCGGTGATGAGCTTGCGCGCCTCGTCGAGGTCCTTGTCGGCCTCGCCTCCCTCGGCCAGGCCGCACTTCACGGCGGCGGCGCTCATCAGGTGCACCGCGACGGTGGTGATCACCTCGACGGCCGGGACCTCGGCGATGTCCCGGGTGAGGTCGTCGAAACCGATCGCCTCGTCGTCCGCGGCGGGGTTCTGGGTGGGCTCGCTGCTCAAGGGGGGCTCGTTCCGTCGTGCCGGTGTCCGTACAGGGCGAGCGTACAAGGGCCGGTGGGAAGGGGCGGAATAGCGTTCGACCCCTGTGGGCTGTATGCTTCGAGACTGACCGGCCAGGAGCCCTGAGGGCGCCCGGCCAGCAAGAGGAGGCTCCACCCAGGAGGCCCGAGAGGGCAACCGCGAAAGTCTCCCACCCGATCGGCCTCGCGGTCGACGGGTCCGGTCCGCGACGGGCGCCCAGGCGCCGAGTCGCCCGCAGCGTCCCTCACCGGACGCGGCCCCCGGTTGTGTGGAGCCCCGCTTGTACCGAGCGGGGCTTTTTTCGTGTCGCGGTGCATGCAGTGCCTAGCAGCAAGTCAGGCAGCGCAGCACGAATGAAGCCCCGCCCAGTGGTCGAGTCCACTACGTGCGACCGCCGTCCGACGGCCGCATCGCAGAAGGTGCAACCGAGGAGGCCCCATCAGCACCGAGCCCCGCATCAACGACCGGATTCGCGTCCCCGAGGTGCGACTCGTCGGTCCCAGCGGCGAGCAGGTCGGCATCGTGCCGCTTGCCAAGGCGCTGGAGCTCGCGCAGGAGTACGACCTCGACCTGGTCGAGGTCGCGGCGACCGCCCGGCCGCCGGTGTGCAAGCTCATGGACTACGGCAAGTTCAAGTACGAGTCGGCCATGAAGGCCCGTGAGGCGCGCAAGAACCAGGCGCACACGGTCATCAAGGAGATGAAGCTCCGGCCGAAGATCGACCCGCACGACTATGACACCAAGAAGGGTCACGTCGTCCGGTTCCTCAAGCAGGGCGACAAGGTCAAGATCACGATCATGTTCCGCGGTCGTGAGCAGTCCCGCCCCGAGCTGGGCTTCCGACTGCTGCAGCGGCTGGCGAACGACGTCCAGGACCTGGGCTTCGTGGAGTCCTCGGCCAAGCAGGACGGCCGAAACATGATCATGGTTCTCGGCCCGCACAAGAAGAAGACCGAGGCGATGGCCGAGGCCCGCGCCCTCGCGGACGCCCGCAAGGCCGAGCGCCAGGGCCGGACCACCGGCCCCGACGACGCCGAGGTCGACGAGGACGCAGCGCTTGAGGCCGAGAACGCCGCGGCCGAGGCGGAGGCCGACACGGCCGACGACGAGGTCGAGCAGCCGGCCGAGGCCTCCCAGGACGCCTGAGCCTTCACGGCCAGGGCGGCCCGGGTGACCGGCCACCAAGGGTGACGGGGCGTCCCGCCCGGTCACCGCAGATCCATCCTTCACGCCCGCGCGGCGCACACCGCGCGGGCGTGGACGGACCGACGAGGAGATACGGCGAAATGCCGAAGCAGAAGACGCACAGTGGCGCCAGCAAGCGCTTCAAGATCAGTGGCTCTGGCAAGGTGCTGCGCGAGCGCGCCGGCCGCCGCCACCTCCTGGAGCACAAGCCCTCGACGCTGACCCGCAAGCTGGCCGGGACCGTCGAGCTGGCCCCCGCTGACGCCAAGAAGATCAAGAAGCTTCTCGGCAAGTGATCGCGCTCCCGCCCGGCGTCAGCCGCGTGCGGGACAGCTGATCCTTCCCGACCCATTCGAATGACGGACCGCGTGAAGTAGTCCGTGGTCCAACCCAAGGAGTAATCAAGTGGCACGCGTCAAGCGGGCAGTCAACGCCCACAAGAAGCGCCGGGTCATCCTGGAGCGCGCCAGCGGCTACCGTGGCCAGCGCTCGCGCCTGTACCGCAAGGCCAAGGAGCAGGTCACCCACTCGCTGGTCTACAACTTCAACGACCGCAAGAAGCGCAAGGGCGACTTCCGTCAGCTGTGGATCCAGCGCATCAACGCTGCGGCCCGTGCCAACGGCATCACCTACAACCGCTTCGTGCAGGGCCTGAAGGCCGCCAGCGTCGAGATCGACCGCAAGATGCTGGCCGACCTCGCGGTGAACGACCCGGGCGCCTTCGCGTCGCTGGTCGAGGTTGCGCAGAAGGCGCTGCCGGCCGACGTGAACGCCCCGAAGGCCGCCGCCGACGCCGCCTGATCCCCTCCTGGATCAGCAGTCGCACAGACCGGACCCGCAGGCACCTCCTGCGGGTCCGGTTTTGCGTTCCGCCGTCGTCCCGCGCCCGCCGGGTCCCGCGGCCGGGTCCCGCGGCCGGGTGCCGCGGCCCCGGGTTCCGCGTGCCGCCGCCGGACGGCGTCCCGGCGTCCTCGCGCCTTTCCGCGTCCGCCGTCGTTGAACTCCCCGGGTGCCTCCGCCGGCCCCGCACCGCCGCCGGCACCGCACCGCACCGCCACCGGCTCCCCGCCACAGAGACGAGACCATGCCGAGCACCGACACGCCCCTGCTCACCTCCCTGCGCTCGCCGCGCGTCGTCGCCGCCCGCCGGCTCGCCAAGCGGAACCAGCGCACCAAGGAGCGCCGTTTCCTCGCCGAGGGCCCGCAGGCCGTCCGCGAGGCCGTCGCGTTCGGGAAGCTGCCGGGCACGGCCGAGCACGCCGTGGTCGAGGTGTACGCCACCCCGGAGGCCGCCGAGCGGCACGCCGGCATCGTCGACGCCGCCCTCGCCGAGGGCCTGCCGGTGCTCACCGCCACCGACGAGGTCATCGCGGAGATCTGCGACACCGTGACCCCGCAGGGCATCGTGGCGCTCTGCCGCTTCATCGACACCCCGTTCGCCGAGGTGCTCAAGGCCCGCCCGAAGCTGGTCGCCGTGCTCGCCCACGTCCGCGACCCCGGCAACGCCGGCACCGTGCTGCGCACCGCCGACGCGGCCGGCGCGGACGCCGTGGTCCTCACCGACGCCTCGGTGGACCTGTACAACCCGAAGGCCGTCCGGGCCTCCGTCGGCAGCCTGTTCCACCTCCCGGTGGCCGTCGGCGTGCCGGTCGAGGAGGCGGTCGCCCGGCTGCGGGAGGCCGGCGTGCGGGTGCTCGCCGCCGACGGCGCGGGGGAGCGCGACCTCGACCAGGAGCTGGACGAGGGCACGCTGGGCGCACCCGGCGCATGGGTGTTCGGCAACGAGGCCTGGGGGCTCCCGGAGGAGACCCGCGCACTCGCCGACGAGGTGGTGCGCGTGCCGATCCACGGACACGCCGAGAGCCTCAACCTGGCCACGGCCGCCGCCGTCTGCCTCTATGCCTCCGCCCGGGCGCAGCGCTCGCCCGGAGGGTGTCGCGCACAGGGCCAGGGGCGCTAGGGTCTGCCTCGGTGGGGGGAAAGACACGGTGGGTAATCGGGGAGGACACCCATGGTCGGCAGCAGGCCAGAGCTCGATCCGGACGACCTGCCGGACGGCCTGGTGGTCGCCGACGCCCGGGGCCGGGTGGTCTGCTTCAACCGGGCCGCCGCCCGGCTGACCGGCATCCGCCCGCAGGCCGTGCTCGGCAGCCCGCTGGAGGAGGCCCTCCCGCTGGAGGACCTCGACGGCCGCCGCTGGTGGCAGCTGACCGACCCGTACGGCGGCCTGGCGGTCCGCACCAGCCAGCCGGAGCGCAACCTGCTGCTGCCCGGCGGCCGTGAGGTGCTGGTCTCCGCCCGGTACGTGCGGGAGTGCCCGCAGGGGCCGCTGGAGCGGCTGGTGATCGCGCTGCGCGGCACCGAGGCGCGCCGCCGGACCGAGCGCAGCCACGCCGAGCTGATCGCCACCGTGGCGCACGAGCTGCGCTCGCCGCTCACCAGCGTCAAGGGGTTCACGGCGACGCTGCTGGCCAAGTGGGAGCGGTTCACCGACGGGCAGAAGCGGCTGATGCTGGAGACCGTCGACGCGGACGCCGACCGGGTCACCCGGCTGATCGCCGAGCTGCTCGACATCTCCCGGATCGACGCCGGCCGGCTGGAGCTGCGCAAGCAGGTGGTCGACCTGGCCGCGGCGGTGCGCCGGCACGTGGAGCGCAAGGTCGCCACCGGCATCCCCGAGGACCGCTTCGACATCCGGATCGGCGGGCCGCTCACCGTGCTCTGGGCGGACCCGGACAAGGTCGACCAGGTGCTGGGCAACCTGCTGGAAAATGCGGTGCGCCACGGTGAGGGAACTGTCACGATCGAGGTGGCACCGGCCAAGGAGGTCGTCGAGGCACCCGTCTGGGAGCGCTCGGGCACCCCGCCCCGCACCGTGGAAGGCACTGCAGTCACCGTGAGCGACGAAGGAACGGGCATCCCCGAGGAGTCGATGCCGCGCGTCTTCACCCGCTTCTGGCGCGGCTCCAAGCGCGGCGGCACGGGCCTGGGCCTCTACATCGTCAAGGGCATCGTGGAGGCCCACGGCGGCTCGATCCGCGTCGACCGCGCGCCCGGCGGCGGCGCCCGGTTCCGATTTATCCTGCCCGCCGGGGTGCCCGACTTCATGCTCTGAAGGAGCACGAGCGACGAACACGACCACGTGTGAGTCGAGGGCCCGGCGGGCACCGAGGCAGCCGCGCTACGCGCTGCGACTACACTCGACCTTTGGCGTTGCGCAACGCCCTGCGCGGCCGTGCCGCGGACAACCTCCCCGGGAACCGAGGCGGGGGCTGCCCGTGCCCCGGCCACGCCGGGCGTGACGCGAAGGTCGCGAGCCCCCCCTTTACCTGAGCACGGACGAGCAGGAGCACGGGAAAGATAGAGATGTCGGCACCCAACAAGTCGTACGACCCGGTCGAGGTCGAGGCCCTCAAGCCCGAGGTGGTGGAGCAGGCCCGGGACGAGGCCGTGCAGGCCTTCGCCGCCGCCGCCTCCCTCGACGAGCTGAAGCAGGCCAAGGTCGCCCACACCGGCGACCGCTCCGCGCTCTCCCTCGCCAACCGCGAGATCGGCGCCCTGCCCCCGCACGCCAAGGCCGCCGCCGGCAAGCTGATCGGGCAGGCCCGCGGCGCCGTCAACCAGGCCCTCGCCAAGCGCCAGGCCGAGCTGGAGGCGGAGCGCGACGCCCGCGTGCTGGTCGAGGAGGCGGTGGACGTCACGCTGCCCTACGACCGCGCGCCGCGCGGCGCCCGGCACCCGCTGACCACGCTGGCCGAGCGCATCGAGGACACCTTCGTCGCGATGGGCTACCAGGTCGCCGAGGGCCCCGAGGTCGAGGCGGAGTGGCTGAACTTCGACGCCCTCAACCTGGGCCCGGACCACCCGGCCCGCTCGATGCAGGACACCTTCTTCGTCCAGGCCCCGGACGGCTCCGCCGACTCCGGCGTGGTGCTGCGCACCCAGACCTCCCCGGTCCAGGCCCGCACGATGCTCGACCGTGAGCCCCCCGTCTACGTCGTCTGCCCCGGCCGGGTCTACCGGACGGACGAGCTCGACGCCACCCACACCCCGGTCTTCCGGCAGGTCGAGGGCCTGGCCGTGGACGAGGGCATCACCTTCGCCGACCTCAAGGGCACCATCGAGCAGCTGGTCTCCAAGCTGATCGGCGACGGCCTGGAGCTGCGCTGGCGCCCCTCGTACTTCCCGTTCACCGAGCCGAGCGCCGAGATCGACCTGCAGTGCTTCGTCTGCCGCGGCGAGTCCGTCGGCAACCCGGACAAGCCCTGCCGGACGTGCTCCTCGGAGGGCTGGATCGAGCTCGGCGGCTGCGGCGTCGTCAACCCGCGGGTGCTGGTCGCCTGCGGCGTCGACCCGAACCGCTACAGCGGGTTCGCCTTCGGCCTGGGCCTGGAGCGGATCCTGATGAACCGTCACAACGTCGCCGACATGCGCGACATGGTCGAGGGTGACGTGCGCTTCACCCTCCCGTTCGGGATGGAGATCTGATGCGCGTCCCGCTTTCCTGGCTGCGCGAGTACGTCGACCTGCCGGCCGGCGAGACCGGCCGCGACGTGGCGGAGCGGCTGGTCCGGGCCGGCCTGGAGGTCGAGACCGTCGAGCAGATCGGCGCCGACCTCAAGGGCCCGCTGGTGGTCGGCCAGGTGCTCTCCATCGAGGAGCTGACCGGCTTCAAGAAGCCGATCCGGCACTGCTTCGTCAACGTCGGCGACGCCAACGGCACCGGCGAGCCGCAGGAGATCGTCTGCGGCGCGACCAACTTCGCGGTCGGCGACAAGGTCGTCGTCGTGCTCCCGGGCGCCGTGCTGCCCGGCCCGTTCCCGATCGCCGCCCGGCAGACCTACGGCCACACCTCGGCCGGCATGATCTGCTCCGCCCGCGAGCTGGGCATGGGCGACGACCACAACGGCATCATCGTGCTCCCGCCCGAGTACGAGCCCGGCACCGACGCGATCGAGCTGCTCCAGCTGGTCGACGAGGTGCTGGACATCGCCGTCACCCCGGACCGCGGCTACTGCCTCTCCATGCGCGGCGTGGCCCGCGAGGCCGCCGCCGCGTACGGGCTGCCGCTGGCCGACCCGGCGCTGCTCGACGTGCCGCCGGCCAACTCCTACGGCTACCTGGTCAAGGTCGCCGACCCGGCCGGCTGCGACCGCTTCGTGGCCCGCACCGTGGTCGGCCTCGACCCGGCCGCCAAGTCGCCGATCTGGCTCCAGCGCCGCCTCCAGAAGGCCGGCATCCGCCCGATCTCGCTGGCCGTCGACATCACCAACTACGTGATGCTGGAGGTCGGCCAGCCGCTGCACGCCTACGACAAGCAGCGGGTCGACGGCCCGATCCTGGTCCGCCGGGCCGAGGACGGCGAGACCCTCACCACCCTCGACGGCGTCAAGCGCAAGCTCTCCGCCGAGGACCTGCTGATCTGCGACAACAGCGGCCCGATCGGCCTGGCCGGTGTCATGGGCGGCGCCTCCACCGAGATCCTCGACCCGGCCGCCGGCCCGGGCACCACCGAGGTGATCATCGAGGCGGCGCACTTCGACCCGGTCGCCATCGCCCGCGGCGCCAAGCGGCACAAGCTGCCGTCCGAGGCGTCCAAGCGCTTCGAGCGCGGCGTCGACCCGGAGGCCGCCCGCGCCGCCGCGCAGCGCGCCGTGGACCTGCTGGTGCTGATCGCCGGCGGCACCGCCGAGGCGGGTGTCACCGACATCGCCGCCCCGCACCCGCTGCGCACCATCACCATCGCCGCCGACCTGCCCGACCGGGTCGCCGGAACCGCGTACGGCCGCGAGACCGTCACCCGGCGCCTGCAGGAGATCGGCTGCTCCGTCGCGGGCGCCGACGTCCTGGAGGTCACCCCGCCGACCTGGCGCCCCGACCTCACCGACCCGTACGACCTCGCCGAGGAGGTCATCCGCCTGGAGGGGTACGACAACGTCCCCGCCCGGATGCCCACCGTGCCGCCGGGCAAGGGCCTCACCGAGGCCCAGCGCACCCACCGCCGGGTCGGTGTCGCGCTGGCCGCCGCCGGCTACGTCGAGGTGAACAACTACCCGTTCGTCGGCGAGGCCGCGTTCGACGCGCTCGGCCTGGAGAAGGACGACCGGCGCCGCCGCACGGTGAAGCTGGTCAACCCGCTCAACGACGAGGAGCCGGCGCTGCGCACCACGCTGCTGCCGGGCCTGCTCGGGGCGCTGCGCCGCAACGTCGGCCGCGGCAACACCGACCTGGCGGTCTTCGAGACGGGCACCGTCTTCCTCCCGAAGGACGAGCTGTACGTCGCGCCGCGCCCGGCCGTCGACCGCCGTCCGAGCGACGAGGAGCTGGCCGCGCTGGACGCCGCGCTGCCGCACCAGCCGCGCCGGGTCGCCGTCGCCCTCGCGGGCGAGCGGCTGCCGTCCGGCTGGTGGGGCAAGGGCGCCCAGGCGGGCTGGGCGGACGCCGTCGAGGCGGCCCGCACGGTCGCCCGGGCCGCCGGCGTCGAGCTGACCGTGCGCCAGGGGCAGCTGCTGCCCTGGCACCCGGGCCGCTGCGCCGAGCTGGTCGTGGCCGGCACCGACCGCGTGGTCGGCCACGCGGGTGAGCTGCACCCGCGCGTGGTCAAGGCGCTCGGGCTGCCGGAGCGCACCGCCGCGATGGAGCTCGACGTGGACCTGCTGACCGAGGACGGAACCGGGCGGGTCTCCGGCCCGGCGGTCTCCGGCTTCCCGGTGGCCACCCAGGACGTCGCGCTGATCGTGGACTCCGCCGTCCCGGCCGCCGAGGTCGAGGCCGCGCTGCGCAACGGCGCCGGCGAGCTGCTGGAGGCCATCCGGCTGTTCGACGTGTTCACCGGCGAGCAGGTCGGCGAGGGCAAGAAGTCGCTGGCGTACGCGCTGCGCTTCCGCGCCACCGACCGGACGCTGACCGCCGACGAGGCCACCGCCGCCCGTGAGGCGGCCGTCGCCGAGGCCGTCGCCCGTACGGGTGCGGTGCTGCGCGGCGCCTGACGCGCAACGCCCGAAGGGCCCCGCCGGATCCCGGATCCGGCGGGGCCCTTCGTCGTTCCCGACTTGACGCGGCGTCGGATATCTTCTTAACTCATTAACTATGGAAGTAGATAAACCGCAGCAGGGGGACCAGCCCTCGCCGATCGAGTTCCGCCTGGACCCGGCCTCCGGCGTCCCGACCTACCTCCAACTGGTGCAACAGGTCGAACAGGCGCTGCGGATGGGCTGGCTGACGGAGGGCGACCGGCTGCCCCGGGTGCGCGAGGTGGTGGCGGGGCTGGCGATCAACCCCAACACCGTGCTCAAGGCGTACCGCGAGCTGGAACACCGCGGGCTGGCCGCCGGCCGGCGCGGCCAGGGCACCTTCGTCCGGGGGCTGCCCGCCGGCGTCGTGCCGCTGCGCGAACGGGCAGCGCTGCGTAGGGGGTTGCTCGACTGGCTGCGCACCGCGCGGGCGGCCGGGCTGGACGAGGAGGGCATGGCCGCGGTGTTCGAGGACGCGCTGCGCGACCTCCGCGAGGGACGGGACGGGGTGGTGGCGTGAAGGCGCCCGACACGGTGATCGACTGCGGCGGGCTGGGCAAGCGCTACCGCCGCTCCTGGGCGCTGCGGGACTGCCATCTCGCCGTCCCCGCCGGGCACGTGGTGGCCCTGGTCGGCCCCAACGGCGCCGGCAAGTCCACGCTGCTCAACCTGGCCGCAGGCCTGACCGCCCCGACCGAGGGCGCCCTGACCGTGCTCGGCGGCGAACCGCCCGGCTCGCCGGGGGCGTTGGACCGGATCGGCTTCGTCGCCCAGAACGCCGCGCTCTACCCGGGCCTGGCCGTCCGCGACCTGCTGCGGATGGGCCGCGGCCTCAACCGGCGCTGGGACGAGGCGCGGGCCCGCACCCACCTGAACGGGCTCGGCATCCCGCTCGACCGCAGGTACGGCCGGCTCTCCGGCGGCCAGCAGGCCCAGGTCTCGCTCGCCCTCGCGCTCGCCAAGCGGCCCGAACTGCTGCTGCTGGACGAGCCCCTGGCCGCCCTCGACCCGCTCGCCCGGCACGACTTCATGGCCGTGCTGCTGACCGCCGTCGCCGAGGACGGCCTCTCGGTGATCTTCTCCTCGCACGCCGTCGCCGAGCTGGAGCAGACCTGCGACTACCTGGTGGTGCTGGGCGGCGGCCGGGTCCAGGTCGGCGGAGAGGTGGACGACCTGCTCGGCGCACACCGGATGCTGACCGGTCCCACCGCCGAGGCCGACGCCGTCGCCGCCCGGCTCCCGGTGGTCCGCGACCGGCGGGCCGGCGCCCAGTCCCACCTGCTGGTGCGCACCGGCGGGGTGGACGCCCCCGTCGGCGGCAGCTGGCGCCAGCAGCGCGTCGGCCTGGAGGAGTTGGTGCTCGCGTACCTGCGCGAGCCGGCCGCCTCCGCACTTCCCGGCCCGCGCGGGGCCGTCCGTCGAGACGAGAGGGTTCTGCTGTCATGAGTGCCGTCACCGCCGCTCCCGCCGCCTTGTCCCGCAGCGGGGTGCTCCTCGCGGCGTGGCTCCGCCACCGGTCCTCGGTACGGACGCTGCTGGGTGTGCTCGCCGCCCTGGTCCTGGTGCTCGCCGTCACTGGGTACTTCGTGCACGCGGGGTTCGACCGTTCCGGGGCGGGCGGCTGCGACATGGCGACACGGGCCTGCAACGAACGCTGGAAGGGCTTCCTGCGCGAGTACGGCACCGAGCTGATGGTCGGCGGCAACATCGTCTACCTGCTCGGCGGCGTGCTCGGCGCCTTCGCGGGCGGTCCGCTGCTGGCACGGGAGTTCGAGCACGGCACGGTCCGCTTCGCCTGGACCCAGGGCGCCGGGCGCACCCGGTGGGCGGTGGGCGGGCTGGCCGTCGTGGGCGGCGTGCTGGCGGCCGCGACGGCGGGGGCGGCCGTGGTGGCCCACTGGTGGATCGCGCCGCTGGACGGCTCGGGGAGCCGGTTCGCCCCACTGCTCTTCGCGAGCGCCCCGCCGGCCCTGGTCGGCCGGGTCCTGCTGGTGTTCGGGCTGACCGTGCTCGCGGGCGCGGTGCTGCGCCGGACGGTGGTGGCGGTGGGGATCGGCGTGGCGGCGTCGGTGGTGACCGTCCTGGTCGCCGAGTCGCTGCGGTTCCACTACCGGACCCCGCTGCAGGACACCGTGCACACGCTGGCGCAGTCCTCGGTCGACCACCGCTGGACGGGCGCCAGCTGGATCACCGACCCGGCCGGCAACCGGATCGGCAGCGGCGAGCTCTTCGACCTGGGGCACGACTTCTACGGGGCCCAGAAGCTGGTGAGCGAGGGCGGCTACACCGTGCACGAGACCTACCAGCCGGACGATCGCTACTGGTCGTTCCAGTTCGTCGAGTTCGGCTGGACGGCCGCGGTCGCGGTGGTGCTGTGCGCGGCGGCGCTCTGGTGGGTGCGCCGTAGGGCGGTCTGATGCGCCGGTTTTGAAGATATTCCGTCAAAGGCCTTGCGGGGGTGGGGGATGAGGGCGCTACCTTCTCGTTAGGAAACTTTCCTAACTTCCCCCGAGGAAACGGAGCGTCGAATGCGCCCCCAGCACCACCGTGCCCTCCGCATAGCCCTCGCCGCCGCCCTGGTGGCCGCACCCGCCACGGTCGCGGCCGCCGGGGCCGCCCAGGCCGCCCCCGCGGCCGCGTCGGCCGTCCAGCTCAAGGGAGCCGGACTGGACGACCCGCACAAGAAGGACATCGCGATGCAGCTGGTGTCCAGCGCCGAGAACTCCTCGCTGGACTGGAAGGCCCAGTACAAGTACATCGAGGACATCAAGGACGGCCGCGGCTACACCGCCGGCATCATCGGCTTCTGTTCCGGCACCGGCGACATGCTCGACCTGGTCGAGCACTACACCGACCTCAAGCCCGGCAACGTCCTCGCCAAGTACCTCCCCGCGCTGCGCAAGGTCAACGGCACCGAGTCGCACGCCGGCCTCGGCTCCGCCTTCGAGCGCGACTGGGCGACCGCCGCCAAGGACGGCGTCTTCCAGCAGGCCCAGAACGACGAGCGCGACCGCGTCTACTTCAACCCCGCCGTCAACCAGGCCAAGGCCGACGGCCTGCGCGCGCTCGGCCAGTTCGCCTACTACGACGCCATCGTCATGCACGGCGGCGGCTTCGACCCGGCCGGCTTCGGCACCATCCGCAAGAACGCCCTGAAGAAGGCCAAGTCCCCCGCCCAGGGCGGCGACGAGGCCACCTACCTGAAGGCCTTCCTGGACGCCCGCAGGGCCGCCATGAAGCTGGAGGAGGCCCACTCCGACACCAGCCGCGTCGACACCGAGCAGCTGGTCTTCCTCAACGCCAAGAACTTCGACCTGAACCCGCCGCTCAAGTGGAAGGTCTACGGGGACAGCTACGCCATCAACAGCTGATCCCACGCCATCCCCGCGGCGGGGCGCCGGTGTGCCCGGCCCCCCGCCGCGGGGCACGCGCGTTAATCCGGATGACGCCCGAACGGACGTGCTGCTAGCGTCCCGGGTGTGGCAAAGCTGAACCAGATCATCGCCGTCGAAAAGGGCGTCAAGTCGAAGTCCTTCCAGGAGCTGACGCACTCCCACCAGGACCTGCAGAAGCCCGCGCTGCTGGCCGGCATCTCCCGGACGTACCAGCCCAAGGACGAGGAGGGCGAGGAGCTTCCCCCCGAGTCCACCCGGGTCCAGGTCAAGGCCGAGGACGTCCTGCGGACCACCGCCGCTACCCTGACCCGGCTGTTCGACGTCACCGCGACCAAGGACTGGGCCAACACCGCGGCCCGGGCCGACGTGGTGGTCGACGGGCGGACGCTGGTCGCCGCAGCCCCGGTCACCTACCTGCTCTTCCTGGAGAAGCAGCTCACCGACCTGCGGACCTTCGTCCGCAAGCTGCCCGTGCTGGACGCCTCCGAGGCGTGGAACCTCGACGCCTCCACGGACTCGTGGAAGACCGAGGCGGTGCGCACGATCCGCACCAAGAAGGTCCCGCGCAACCACGTGAAGGCGGAGGCGACGGAGAAGCACCCCGCACAGGTCGAGGTCTACTACGAGGACATCGCGGTCGGCTACTGGACGACGGTGAAGTTCTCCGGGGCCCTTCCGGCCCGGCGGGTGAACGAGCTCCTGGAGCGGGTCGAGAAGCTCCAGCAGGCCGTCCAGTTCGCCCGCGAGGAGGCCAACAGCGCCGAGGTCACCGACCAGCGGGTCGGCGACGCGGTGTTCGGCTACCTGTTCGGGTAGCCCCATGATCGCCCCCGTGTGAGAACGGGGGTGGCGCGAAGAGCGCAAGCTGACACTGAAGTTGAAGCTGACATCAGGGAACACGGTGGAGGTTCGAGTCCTCCCCCCGGCACCACGCGCCGGGGTGGCCCAACATGGCAGAGGCACCCCTGTGAAACTCAGACTCTCGCTCAAGTCTCAGCATTCGCCGCCGAGCGCCGGATCGACCGGGTGTGTGCTTCAAGCATTAGGTTGCGGGTTCGACTCCCGTCTGCGCCTCTCCCATGGCGCGGTAGCTTTAATGGCAGAGCGAATGCTGTGAGACTGACCCACACCCTTAAACGTGCCGGCGCAGAGCAATTGGGTGGCACCTCAGGGGCCCGGGAGCTGGATACCGCTCCCGGGCCCCGTCACCGTTCCCGGGCCGGTCAGGCGCCGGCGGTGTAGTCGTAGAAGCCGCGGCCCGACTTGCGGCCCAGCAGGCCCGCGTCGACCATCCGGGAGAGCAGCGGGGGAGCCGCGTACAGGGGCTCCTTGTACTCGTCGTACATCGACTCGGCGATCGAGACGATGGTGTCCAGGCCGATCAGGTCGCACAGCCGCAGCGGCCCCATCGGGTGGGCGCAGCCGGCCTCCATGCCCTTGTCGATGTCGGAGGCGGTGGCGACGCCCGACTCGAACATCCGCACCGCGGAGAGCAGGTACGGCACCAGCAGGGCGTTCACCACGAAGCCGGCCCGGTCCCGGGCGCGGATCGGCTCCTTGCCGAGCACCTGGGTGGCGAAGGCCTCGACCCGCTCGGTGGTCGTGGCCGAGGTGGTCAGGGTGGGGATCACCTCGACCAGCTTCTGCACCGGTGCCGGGTTGAAGAAGTGCAGGCCGATGACCTGCTCCGGGCGCGAGGTGGCGGCGGCCAGCTTCACGATCGGGATCGACGAGGTGTTGGAGGCGAGGATGGCGTCCCGGCGCTCGACCACCTGGTCCAGCGTCTGGAAGATCTGGACCTTGATGTCCTCGCGCTCGGCGACCGCCTCGACCACCAGGTCGCGGTCGGCGAAGTCGGCGAGGTCGGTGGTGAAGGCCAGCCGGGCCAGCGCGTCGTCGCGCTGCTCCGTGGTCAGCTTGCCCCGCTTGACGGCCGTCTCCAGGGAGTTGGTCAGCCGGGTGCGGCCGAACTCCAGCGCCTCCCCGCTGGCCTCCGACACCAGGACGTCCAGCCCCGCCCGGGCGAACACCTCCGCGATGCCCGACCCCATCAGGCCGCAGCCGATCACTCCGACGCGCGCGATGTCACTCACTCAGTTGCCCTTCGGTGGTGCTGGGGGTGCGGCCCCAGCGACAGGTGTCCCAGCAAGCTGCTGTTCAGCGGGCCGGTGCACCGGAATGCGTGCACCGGTGCACCGCCCCGACGACGTTACTACTCCGTACCGGCGAGTAGGTCATCCCCTCCCCGCCGCGGCCGGCCCGCCGGGAGGCTGAGCCGAACGGGTGAGCCGCCCGCCGGAACCCGTGCGCCCGGGTTCCGCGACGCCCGCGGCCGGACAGAATGCGGGACGGCCGGGGCAGGCGAAGGCCGGCGGCGGCCCGGGGCGGCCCGGGCCCACGGCCGGTGGCGGCCAGCCGCCGCCGGCAGGCGAAGGGAGTCGGGGATGGCAACGGGATCGCTCACAGGACAGGTCGCCCTGGTCACCGGAGCAGGCCGGGGCATCGGCCGGGAGATCGCCGTCGGCCTCGCCGCCGAGGGCATGGCGGTCGGCCTGGTCGGCCGCACCCACGAGACCCTCACCGACACCCTCAAGGAGTGCGCCCGGCACGGCGCCCGCGGCGTCGCCGTCACCGCCGACGTCACCCGCCCCGGCTCGGTCCGCGAGGCGGTCCGGGTCGTCGAACGCGACCTCGGCCCGGTCGACCTGCTCGTCAACAACGCCGGCCAGGTCGACAGCGCCGAGGTCCCGCTCTGGGAGACCGACGCCAACCAGTGGTGGCAGGTCGTCGAGACCAACCTGCGCGGCCCCTACAACATGCTGCGCTGCGTCCTGCCCGGCATGGTCGAACGCCGCCGCGGCCGGGTCGTCAACCTCAACTCCGGCTTCGCGCTGCGCCCCGACGGCCACTACACCGCGTACGCCACCTCCAAGGGCGCACTGCTCCAGCTCTCCGACAACATGGCCGACTCGCTCGCCGAGCACCAGGTGGTGGTGCTCGACATCAGCCCGGGCGCGGTCGCCACCGACATGACCGCCGGGATGCCGATGTTCGCCTCCATGAAGACCTGGGGCTCCATCCCGTACGTGGTCGCGGTCATCGTGGACGCCGCCCGCGGCCGCTTCGACGCCCTGCACAGGCGCTTCATCCACGCCGGCCGGGACAACCTGGAGGAACTGGTCGGCCGCGCCGAGGAGATCCGCGCCTCCGACGCCCGCACGCTGCGGCTGCGCCCGTACGGGCCCGACGACCCGATGGGCTAGCGCCGCTCCTCGGGTCCGGGCCTTGCAGACCCGGGGCGCCCCCCGGGCGGGGGAACCGGCCGGGGTCACCGGGAGGGGGCGGCGGCTTCGGCGGTGCGGGTGCGGTGCAGGAGGTACGCGCCGGAGGCGGCGGCGAGGACGGCCATGCAGGCGGTGAAGACGAGGCCGGCGTCGGCCAGGCCGAGCGGCTCGCTGAGCAGGCCGACGCCGATGACCGGGATCGAGATGCCGAAGTACGCGACCACGAACAGCGCCGAGAGGGCGCCGCCGCGGTGCTCGGCGGGCGCGGCCGCGGCGATCTCGCCCACCGCGCCGCGCAGGCCCATGCCCTGGCCCGCGCCGCCCACCAGGGCGCTGAGGACCAGCGGCGGCAGGGTGGTCCAGGCGAGGGAGACGGCGAGCAGGGCCAGCCCGGCGATCAGGACGAGGCAGCCCAGCGGGACGGCCCGCGCGGTGCCGAGCCGGGGTACCAGCAGCTGGCCGAGGGTGGAGGCGAAGAAGGCCGCGAAGACGATGAGGCCGACGGCCGCGCGGTTGTGGATGCCCAGGTCCTCGGCGAGGAACGCCGGGCTGACCGAGGTGAACACGCCGAGCAGGGCGAAGCCGGTGAAGGCGGCGACCCCCGCCGGGACGAAGACCCCCCGCACCTCGGGCGGCAGCCGGGGGCGCTGCGGGCGGGCCGTGCGCAGCGGCCGGGCGCCGGGGACCGTCTCCGGGAGGAACCAGGTGACCGCGAACGAGGCGGCGAGCAGCACCAGGTGCACCACGAACGGCAGGACCAGGGGCCGGGGCGCGTACTCGGCGAGGAAACCGGACAGCAGCGGTCCGCAGCCCAGCCCGCCCATGTTGGCGGCGGTCGCGACGAACCCGGCGCGGGCCCGGCGTCCGGGCGGGGCCAGCTCCAGGACGTACGCGGTGGCGGTCCCGGTGAACAGGCCCGCGGACAGGCCGGACAGCAGCCGGCCCAGGCAGAGCAGCGGCAGGCCCTGTTCGGCGAGGAAGGCGACCGCGCTGCCGGCCGCGAGGGCCAGGCCGCAGAGCAGGACGGGCCGGCGCCCGACGGAGTCGGAGACGTTGCCGACGAGCAGCAGGACGCCGATCACGCCGAAGGCGTAGACGGCGAAGACCACCGTCACCATCAGCTCGGAGAAGCCGATCTCCTCCTGGTACAGGCCGTACAGCGGGGTCGGCAGGGTGGTGCCGGCCATGCAGACGGCGAAGGCGGCGGCGGCCCCGAGGTAGGCCCGGCGGCCCGCGGCACCCCGGCCGGTCCGGCGGTTGGTCATCCGCCCACGGTAGGCAGCCGGCCCCGTGGCGCCCGGCCCCGGCGGGGCCGGCTGCGCTGGATGGCGGCGGTCCGCCACCGGAAAGGCGACGGGCACCACCACCGTCGCCGGCAGCCGGGCCGGCCGGGCCGTGACGGACGCCCGCCGGACGGGGTGTCAGGCGCAGAGCTGGCTGGCGGTGACCGGCTTCAGCCCGTTCCTGGCGAGCCCGTCCAGGATGGCCGGCAGCGCGTCCACCGTGCACTGGTGGCCCATGTGCAGGGCGACCACCGAACCGCCCTTGACGGAGCCGAGCACCCGGCGCTGGAGCTCGGCCGCGCTCGGGTCGCTGTAGTCGCGCGGGTCGACGTCGAAGGAGAGCACGTGCTCGTAGCCGACCGCCCTGGCCTGCTCGCGCACCATCGGGGTCGCGTACTGGGCGGCGGACGGCCGGAACCAGCGGCCGATCGAGCCGGTGAGCCGCTGGAGCCGCTCCGCGCACTGGGCGATCTCGGCGCGGGCCTGCTCGGCGGACATCGCGGAGATGTTCTGGTGGTTCTGGGTGTGGTTGCCCAGCTCGTGGCCGCCGTCGAGGATGCGCCGGGCCATCTGCGGCTGCTGGTCCAGCCAGCTGCCGACGGCCATCACGGTCAGCCTGGCGCCGTGCTGTTCGGCGATCTCCAGCAGGGTGGTGGCCAGCTTCGGGTCGCCGCTGCCGTGGAAGGTCAGGGCGACGTTCTTGCCGGTGCGCGGCCCGTACGCGACCTCGGCCGGGGTGCCGGCGGCGAGCGGCGGCAGCACGGGCGGGGCGGGCGGCGCACTGGGGGTGGCCGCCGGGTCGGGCGCGGGCGCGGTGGGGGCGGTCGCGGCCGGGGCGGGCGAGGCCGGGCCCTCGCCGCCCGCCCAGGCCGGGTCCACGGCGCCGGGGTCGCCGCCCGGGTGGACGGTGCCGGGGTGCACGGCGAGCGCCCCCGGGTCGGCCCGGCGCGGGCCGGTGCTGCCGCAGGCGGTGAGCAGTCCGCTGCCTGCGGCGAGGCCGGCCAGTCGGGCGGCGGCGCGCAGGACGGTGCGGCGGTCGGCGGTCATCCGGTCGGCAGTCATCGGCAGCCAGCATAGAGACGGCGAAACGCCGGGGCGATTCGAGGGGCCGCCCCGGGACCGGTATTGACATGCACACACACCATCCGTGGAGGGCTGCGGAAACGTGAACTCGCGCTGTTTCCACGGCGGGTCGTCGGATACGATCACGGCGCACCGCGCGGTGGTACACGCACCGCGACGGTCGGGGGACTCCGGCAGTCAGGCATAGGGGGCGGAACACGATGCACGAGGACACCGCTGCGGCGACGACCGGCACGGGAACGGGCACCGACTGGGACTGGGCGCGGGCCGACGACTGGCAGCCGCCGACCGAGCTGGACACGGGCATCCCGCACACCGCCCGGATGTACGACTACTACCTCGGCGGCAAGGACAACTTCGAGGCCGACCGCAAGGCCGCCGAGGCCGCCATCGCCGCCTACCCGGCCCTGCCGCTGCTGGCCCGCACCAACCGCGAGTTCCTCGGCCGCGCCGTCGAGTTCGCGGCCGGCCGGGGCATCCGCCAGTTCGTCGACATCGGCACCGGCATCCCCGCCGTCGGCTCCACCAGCGAGGTCGCCCGGCGGGTCGCCCCGGACGCCCGCGTGGTGTACGTCGACAACGACCCGATCGTCGCCACCCACGCCCGGGCCCTGCTGGCCGGCCACCCGGCCGGCCACACCTCGGTGATCGAGGCCGACCTGCGCGAACCCGCCGCGATCCTCGGCCACCCCGGCCTGCGCGCCGCCGTCGACCTCGGCGAGCCGGTGGCCCTGATGCTCGTCGCCGTCCTGCACTTCATCCGGGACGAGGACGGCGCCGAGGCGATCGTCCGCACCCTGCGCGACGCGCTCGCCCCCGGCAGCGTGCTGATCCTCTCGCACGGCAGCCCCGACTTCGCCTCCCGGGAGAGCGCGGCCGAGGGCGCCCGCATCTACCGCAGCGCCAGCGCCCCGCTGGTGCTGCGCCCGCGCGGCGCCGTCGAACCGTTCTTCGGGGACTTCGAGTTCGCCGGTCCCGGCCTCGTCCAGCTCCCGCTCTGGCGCCCCGAGGCCGGGCACGTCCCGACCGGCGAGCTGCCCGAGGGCTGGCAGGACGTCTCGGCGTACGCGGGCGTGGCCTTCAAGCGCTGAGCCGTGCCGCTGCCGTCCGTACGCCGTGGCCGGTCCCGGCGCCTCCCCTCCAGGCGCCGGGACCGCCCCGCGTCCCCGTGCACCCGGACGATAGCCCGCGCCACTGACAACCCGTCAGTCGCCGGCTCTTCACCCGCCCGGGTTACCCTGCGCCCGTGACCGACATCCCGCCGCTGCCCGGCGCCGCCGCCCGTCTGCTGGAAGCCGTCGCCGCGCCGCCACGGCTGGTCGCCCACCTCGGTCTGGTCCACGAGGTCGCGCGGACCGTCGCCGACTGGTGCGCCGCCGCCTGCCCCGGCCTCGTGCTGGACCGGGAGGCGGTGCTGTTCGGCGCCGCCACCCACGACATCGGCAAGGCCGTCCACCGCGAGGAGCTCACCGCGCCCGGCTCGGCCCACGAACCCGCCGGGTACGAGCTGCTGCTCGCCCACGGCGTCCCCGAGCGGCTGGCCCGGTTCGCCCGCACCCACGCACGCTGGGGCGAGCCGGGCGTCACGGTCGAGGACCTGCTGGTGAGCCTGGCCGACAAGGCGTGGAAGAACAGCCGGGTCCGTGACCTGGAGGACCGGGTGGTCGACCGGCTCGCGACGGCCGGGCGCCGCGAACCCTGGGAGGTCTTCCTGGAGTTGGACGACCTGCTCACCCGGATCGGCGACGACGCCCCGCGCCGGCTCGCCGTCCAGGCCGCCCACCCCGTCCGGTAGCGGGGCGTCCCGGCGGATATTGGCGCGACACCCCGCGCGGGCCGGTGCTAGCTTCCGCAGCATGAAGCCCCTGAGCGAGAACGAGATCCGCGGTTCCTTCGTCAACTGTTCCAAGGGCGAGGCCGGTCGGCTCAACCTGCCCCGGGGCCTGGCCGAACTCCCCTGGGAGCACCTGGACTTCCTCGGCTGGCGGGACCAGGGCGCGCCCGACCGCGGCTACCTGGTGGCCGAGCACGGCGGCGGCCTGGTCGGCGTCACGCTGCGGGTGCCCTCGGTGCGCCGCAGCCTGCGGATGAGCAACGTCTGCTCGTTCTGCATCTCCACCCACGCGGGCTCCGGCGTCGCGCTGCTCGCCGCGCGCCGGGCGGGCGCAGCCGGACGCGAGGGGAACACGGTCGGCACCTACGTCTGCGCCGACCTGCAGTGCTCGCTCTACGTGCGCGGGCTGAAGCAGTCCGCCCTGGTCAGCCGGGCGGAGGAGTCGCTGTCACAGGAGGAGCAGATCGCCCGCACGGTGGCCAACCTGGGCGGCTTCCTGGCAAAGGTCCTCACCGACACCGCGGCCTGACCGACGCCGGGCCTGACCGGCGCCGGGCCTCACCGACACCGCGGCCCGACCGACGCCCGGCCTGACCGCGCGGCCTGGCGGGCAACGTGGCCGCCGTCCGCGCGCCGCCTGCCGCTGCCTACTGCCGCCGCAGCCCGTCCAGCTCGCGCCTGTCCCGCTTGGTGGGCCGCCCGGCACCCCGGTCCCGTTCGCCGGCCGCCGCCAGCAGCTCACGCGGCGGCCGCGGCGGGCTGTTGTCCACCAGGCACTCGGCCGCGACGCCCGCCCCGACCCGCTTGCGGACCAGCTTCGTCACCACGACGACCCGCTCGTACCCCTCCTGGCGCACCCGGACCTCGTCCCCCGGCTTCAACGCCTGCGCGGGCTTGGCCCGCTCCCCGTTCACCTTCACGTGCCCGGCCCGGCACGCGGCCGCCGCCAGCGCCCGCGTCTTGGTGAGCCGCACGGACCAGATCCAGCTGTCGACCCGGACGCTTCCCTCGTCTTCGACCATCCTCCGAGCCTACCCAGGCCCTCGGCTACCGCGGCGGCGACTCCTGGACGGCCCAGCCGTTGCCGTCGGGGTCGGAGAAGAAGACGAACGAGTTCCAGTCGCCGCCGCGCCCGTCCACCCGGGCGCCGGCCTCGAAGTGCTGGACCGGGCTCACCTCCACCCCGCGCGCGACCAGCTGGCCGTGCGCCCGGTCGATGTCCGTCACCACCAGCTGGAGCCCCTTCAGCGAGCCCGGCGGAGCGTCCGTCACGCCGGTGCCCAGCACGATCGAGCAGCCGGAGCCCGGCGGCGTCAGCTGCACCACCCGCACCCCGTCCCGGATCCGGGTGTCGTGGTCCACCGTGAAGCCGGCCTGCTCCTCGTAGAAGACCTTGGCCCGGTCCACGTCGGACACCGGGACGACCACCACTTCGAGCTTCCAGTCCATGTCTGATCCCCTTCCGGTCAGACCCGTCCGGACGGGCCCCTCCAGTATCGGCCGTCCGGGCGGCCCCCGCCCGGCGGTCGGCTAGCCTGAGACCACGATGAACCGCCTCAGCACGCCTGCCGCCGCCACCCCCTTCACCACCCCGTGGGGCACCCTCGACCTCACCCGCTACCCGGAGGACCCGCGCGAGCGGCTGCGCGCCTGGGACGCCGCGGACGAGTACCTGCTGCGCCACCTGGCCGGGGAGGCCGCCGGCGCCGAGGGAGGGGCCACCGACCTCACCGGCCGCACCGTCGTCGTCCTCGGCGACCGCTGGGGCGCGCTGACGACGGCTCTCGCCGCGCACGCCCCCGTGCAGATCAGCGACTCCCACCTCGGGCGGCAGGCCACCCTGGCCAACCTCGCCCGGGCCGGTGCCGCGCCCGGCGCCGCCCGGCTGCTCACCACCCAGGACACCCGGCCGGAGCGGATCGACGTCCTGCTGGTCCGGGTCCCGAAGAGCCTGGCGCTGCTGGAGGACCAGCTGCACCGCCTCGCCCCGGCCGTCCACCCGGGCACCGTGGTGATCGGCACCGGCATGGTCACCGAGATCCACACCTCCACGCTGCGGCTCTTCGAGCGCATCCTCGGCCCGACCCGCACCTCGCTCGCCGTCCGCAAGGCCCGGCTGGTCTTCTGCACCCCCGACCCGGCGCTCGACCCCGGTCCCAACCCGTGGCCGCACTCCTACGCGCTGCCGGACGACATCGGCCCGGCCGCCGGCCGCACCGTGGTCAACCACGCCGGCACCTTCTGCGCCGAGCGCCTCGACATCGGCACCCGCTTCCTCCTCGGCCACCTGCCGGCCGCCGCCCCCGGCGACCGCGTCGTCGACCTCGGCTGCGGCAACGGCGTGGTCGGCACCGCCGCCGCCCTGGCGGGCCCGGGCGCCGAAATCGTCTTCGTGGACGAGTCCCACCAGGCCGTCGCCTCCGCCGAGGCCACCTTCCGCACCAACCTCGGCCCGGACGCGCCCGCCCGGTTCCTCACCGCCGACGCCCTCGACACCGAGGCCGTCCCGGCCGGCTCGGTCGACCTCGTCCTCAACAACCCGCCGTTCCACTCCCACCAGGCCACCACCGACGCCACCGCCTGGCGCATGTTCACCGGCGCGCGCCGCGCCCTGCGCCCCGGCGGCGAACTCTGGGTCGTCGGCAACCGCCACCTCGGCTACCACGTCAAGCTCCGCCGCCTCTTCGGCAACTGCCAACTCGTCGCCGGCAACCCCAAGTTCGTCATCCTGCGAGCCGTCAAGCGCTGACCCGGGCGGTGACCGCCCCGGGTGGGTCCGTCGCATACTCCTTGCATGAATGTTCCGTGCTGCGTATATTCATGCCACGACTAAGGAGGGAACGCCATGGCATTGCGAGTCGCCGTCGCCGGCGCGAGCGGGTACGCGGGCGGTGAGGTGCTGCGCCTGCTGCTCGGCCACCCCGAGGTGGAGATCGGGGCGCTGACCGGCGGCTCGAACGCGGGCGCAAGGCTCGGCGCGCTGCAGCCGCACCTGCTCCCGCTCGCCGACCGGATCCTGGAACCCACCACCCCCGAGGTGCTGGCCGACCACGACGTGGTGTTCCTGGCGCTGCCGCACGGCCAGTCCGCCGCCGTCGCCGAGGCGCTCGGCGGGAACGTGCTGATCGTCGACTGCGGGGCCGACTTCCGGCTCAGGGCCGCGGCCGACTGGGAGCAGTTCTACGGCTCCGCGCACGCCGGCACCTGGCCGTACGGCCTGCCCGAGCTGCCCGGCCACCGCGCCGCCCTCAAGGGCGTCAACCGGATCGCCGTGCCCGGCTGCTACCCCACCGCGGTCTCGCTCGCGCTCTTCCCGGCGTACGCCGCGAAGCTCGCCGAGCCCGAGGCCGTGATCGTCGCCGCCTCCGGAACCTCCGGCGCCGGCAAGGCCGCCAAGACCCACCTGCTCGGCAGCGAGGTCATGGGCAGCGTCAGCGCCTACGGCGTCGGCGGTCTCCACCGGCACACCCCGGAGATGTCGCAGAACCTGACCCCGGTCGCGGGCGAGCCGGTCACCGTCTCGTTCACCCCGACCCTCGTGCCGATGCCGCGCGGCATCCTCGCCACCTGCTCCGCCAAGGCGAAGCCCGGCGTGACGGCCGGGAGCCTGCGCGCCGCCTACGCCGAGGCGTTCGACGGCGAGCCCTTCGTCCGCCTGCTGCCCGAGGGGCAGTGGCCGCAGACCAGCAGCGTCTACGGCTCGAACGCCGCCCTGGTCCAGGTCGCCCTGGACGAGACCGCCGGGCGGATCATCGCGATCAGCGCGATCGACAACCTGGTCAAGGGCACCGCCGGCGGCGCGGTGCAGAGCATGAACATCGCCCTCGGCCTCCCCGAGGAGCTCGGCCTTCCCGTGAACGGAGTCGCACCGTGACCAAGAACGTCAACGTCGGCGTGACCGCCGCCAAGGGCTTCCGCGCCGCGGGCGTCACCGCGGGCATCAAGGCCTCCGGCACCCCGGACCTCGCCCTGGTCGTCAACGACGGCCCCTCGCTCGCGGCCGCGGGCGTCTTCACCTCCAACCGGGTCAAGGCCGCCCCCGTGCTCTGGTCCGAGCAGGTCCTCAAGGGCGGCGTGGTCTCCGCGGTCGTCCTCAACTCCGGCGGCGCCAACGCCTGCACCGGCCCGCTCGGCTTCCAGGACACCCACGCCACCGCGGAGAGGGCCGCCGAGGAGCTGAAGGTGAACGCCGGCGAGGTCGCCGTCGCCTCCACCGGCCTGATCGGCGTCCGCCTCCCGATGGACATCCTGCTGCCCGGCGTGGCCGAGGCCGCCGCCGCCCTCAGCACGACCGGCGGCGAGGCCGCCGCGATCGCGATCAAGACCACCGACACCGTCCACAAGACGGCCCAGGTCACCAGCCCGGCCGGCTGGACGGTCGGCGGCATGGCCAAGGGCGCCGGCATGCTCGCCCCGGGCCTCGCCACCATGCTGGTCGTCCTCACCACCGACGCCGACCTCGACGCCGCCGCCCTGGACGCCTCGCTGCGCGGCGCCACCCGCACCACCTTCGACCGGATCGACTCCGACGGCTGCATGTCGACCAACGACACCGTGCTGCTGCTCGCCTCGGCGGCCTCCGGCGTCACCCCGGGACGGGCCGAGTTCGACGAGGCCGTCCGCACCGTCTGCGCCGACCTCGCCCGCCAGCTGATCGGCGACGCCGAGGGCGCCAGCAAGGACATCCGGATCGACGTGACCGCGGCCGCCACCGAGGAGGAGGCCGTCGACGTCGCCCGCGTGATCGGCCGCAACAACCTGCTCAAGTGCGCGATCCACGGCGAGGACCCGAACTGGGGCCGCGTCCTGGCCGCCATCGGCACCACCGGCGCCGCCTTCGACCCGGACCGCCTCGACGTCGCCATCAACGGCGTCTGGGTCTGCAAGGACGGCAGCGTCGGCGAGGACCGCGACCTCGTCGACATGACCGGCCGCGAGGTCGTCATCACCGCCCGCCTCAACGCCGGCGAGGCCGCCGCCACCCTGTGGACCAACGACCTCACCGCCGACTACGTGCACGAGAACAGCGCCTACTCCACCTGAGCCGATCAAGGGAATCCCGTGCAGATCGCACCCAAGGGCGAACAGGCCCGCAACAACACCGCGTTGCCCAAGGCCATGACGCTCATCGAGGCGCTGCCGTGGCTGGAGCGCTTCCACGGCAAGACCGTCGTGATCAAGTTCGGCGGCAACGCCATGGTGGACGAGAGCCTCAAGGCGGCCTTCGCCCAGGACGTGGTCTTCCTGCGCTACGCCGGCCTGCACCCGGTCGTGGTGCACGGCGGCGGCCCGCAGATCAGCGCCCAGCTGGACCGGCTCGGCCTGGAGTCGTCCTTCACCAACGGCCTGCGGGTCACCACCCCCGAGACCATGGACGTGGTCCGGATGGTGCTGGCCGGCCAGGTCCAGCGCGAGCTGGTCGGCCTGCTGAACGGCCACGGCCCGTTCGCGGTCGGCATGACCGGCGAGGACGCCCACACCATGACCGCGGTCAAGCGGTACGCGCTCGTGGAGGGCGAGCAGGTCGACATCGGCCTGGTCGGCGACATCGTCAACATCGAGGCGGGCGCCGTGAAGGCGCTCATCGCCGACGGCCGGATCCCGGTGATCTCCTCGATCGCCCGCGGCGCCGACGGCCACGTCTACAACATCAACGCCGACACCGCCGCCTCCGCCCTCGCGGTCGCGCTCGGCGCCGAGATGCTCGTCGTCCTCACCGACGTCGAGGGCCTCTACAAGGACTGGCCGAACTCCGACGACGTGATCAGCCAGCTCAACGCGAGCGAGCTGGAGGAGCTGCTGCCCGGCCTCGCCAGCGGCATGCTCCCCAAGATGGAGGGCTGCCTGCGCGCCGTCCGCTCGGGCGTGGGCACCGCCCGCGTCCTGGACGGCCGGGTGCAGCACAGCCTGCTGCTGGAGATCTTCACCGACGAGGGCATCGGCACGATGGTCGTGCCGGACGACGAAGCGACCGTGACCGGGGGACTGGCATGACTTCCAACGAGCAACTCACCGAGCGGTACCGGCACTCCTTCACCGAGAACTACGGCACCCCCCGGATCCCGCTGGTCCGCGGCGAGGGCGCGAAGCTGTGGGACGCCGACGGCAAGGAGTACACCGACCTGCTCGGCGGCATCGCCGTCAACGCCCTCGGCACCGCCCACCCGGCGGTCGTCGAGGCGGTCACCCGGCAGATCGGCACGCTCGGCCACGTCTCCAACCTCTTCATGGCCGAGCCCACCATCGCCCTCGCCGAACGGCTGCTGGCCCTGGACGGCCGGGAGGGCGGCCGGGTCTTCTTCTGCAACTCCGGCGCCGAGGCCAACGAGGCCGCGTTCAAGATCAGCCGGCGGACCGGCCGCACCCGGGTCGTGGCCCTGGAGGGCGGCTTCCACGGCCGGACCATGGGCGCCCTCGCGCTCACCGGCCAGCCCGCCAAGCAGGCGCCGTTCCTCCCGCTGCCCGGCGAGGTCACGCACGTCCCGTTCGGCGACGTCGAGGCGCTGCGGGCGGCCGTCACCACCGAGACCGCCGCCGTCTTCCTGGAGCCGGTCCAGGGCGAGAACGGCGCGATCCCGCTGCCCGACGGCTACCTGGCCGCCGCCCGCGAGATCACCCGCGCCACCGGCACCCTGCTGATCCTGGACGAGATCCAGACCGGCATCGGCCGCACCGGCCACTGGTACGCCCACCAGGCCTTCGAGGGAGTCGAGCCGGACGTCGTCACCCTCGCCAAGGCGCTCGGCGGCGGCCTGCCGATCGGCGCCGTCCTCGCCTTCGGGGAGGCCGCCGAGCTGCTCACCCCGGGCCAGCACGGCACCACCTTCGGCGGCAACCCGGTGGTCGCGGCGGCGGCGCTCGCGGTGCTCGACACCATCGAGTCCGAGGGCCTGCTGGAGCACGTCCGCAAGCTCGGCGAGCGGCTGCGGAACGGCATCGAGGCGATCGGCGACCCGCTGGTCTCGCACGTGCGCGGCGCCGGCCTGCTGCTCGGCATCGTGCTCACCGAGCCGGTGTCCGGCCAGGTCCAGGCGGCCGCCCAGGAGGCCGGCTTCCTGGTGAACGCCGCCGTACCGGACGCCGTCCGGCTGGCGCCGCCGCTGGTGCTCACCGAGCAGGAGGCGGACGCCTTCCTGGCCGCCCTGCCGGAGATCCTCCGGACGGTGCGGGAGAACGCCCCGGCCGATGCGAGCCGAGCGTAGTCCGGGAGAATAATCACATGACCGTACCCAACTCCGGCCAACCCGCCGCCGGCCCGTCGCCGCAGGTCCCGCAGACCCGGACCGCGCGCCACCGGCGGATCGTGGACCTGCTCACCCGCCAGCCCGTGCGCTCGCAGAGCCAGCTCGCCAAGCTGCTCGCCGACGACGGACTGGTGGTCACCCAGGCCACCCTCTCCCGGGACCTGGACGAGCTGGGCGCGGTGAAGATCCGCAACCGGGACGGTGCACTCATCTACGCCGTCCCGGCCGAGGGCGGCGACCGCACGCCGCGCGCACCGATGGGGGAGTCGGCCAGCGAGGGCCGGATGGCCCGGCTGGCGGGCGAGCTCATGGTGTCCGCCACCGCCTCCGGCAACCTCGTCGTGCTGCGCACCCCGCCGGGCGCGGCCCAGTTCCTGGCCTCCGCGATCGACCAGGCCGAGGTCTTCGAGATCATCGGTACCATCGCCGGCGACGACACCGTCCTGCTGATCAGCCGGGACCCGGCCGGCGGCCAGGCCCTCGCCGACCACCTGATGCAACTCGCCCAGGCCAAGGCCCAGTAGCACCCGCGCCCGTACGGACCCCGGTCGGTGGACCTTCACCGGCCGGGGTTTGCGTTTCATACGGCGTAGTGCATAATTATGCCCATCGCCGCAAACTTGTACGCCCCCGTACCCATGTGCGACACGGGCGACACCTTCGACCGGTCGACGTCCGAGGGCTTCACCGAGACCTTCGGGACGTCATCGGAGCCCGCCGCCCGCCGGGGCCTCGGCTGACCGGCCCACCCCCTCCAACCCCCTTCCCGTACCCCGCACAAGGAGCCACGCGATGTCCGCCGAGAAGTCCTCCGACGTCCGCCTCTGGGGCGCGCGCTTCGCCGACGGCCCGTCCGAGGCGCTGGCCAAGCTCTCCGCCTCGGTCCACTTCGACTGGCGCCTCGCGCCGTACGACATCGCCGGCTCCAAGGCCCACGCCCGCGTGCTGCACAAGGCCGGCCTGCTCGGCGACGCCGAACTCGACGGCATGCTGGCCGGCCTCGACCAGCTGCTCGCCGACGTCGAGGCCGGCACCTTCACCGGCACCGTCGCCGACGAGGACGTCCACACCGCGCTGGAGCGCGGCCTGCTGGAGCGGCTCGGCGCCGAACTCGGCGGCAAGCTGCGGGCCGGCCGCTCGCGCAACGACCAGATCGCCACGCTCTTCCGGATGTACCTGCGGGACCACGCGAAGATCATCGGCGGGCTCGTCCTCGACCTCCAGCACGCCCTGGTCGGCCTGGCCGAGGGGCACCCGGACACCGCCATGCCGGGCCGCACCCACCTCCAGCACGCCCAGCCCGTCCTCTTCGCCCACCACGTCCTCGCGCACGTGCAGGCCCTCGGCCGGGACGCCGAGCGGCTGCGCCAGTGGGACGCCCGCACCGCCGTCTCCCCGTACGGCTCCGGTGCGCTCGCCGGCTCCTCGCTCGGCCTCGACCCGCAGGCGGTGGCCGCCGATCTCGGCTTCGAGCGCGGCTCGGTCGGCAACTCCATCGACGGGACGGCCTCGCGCGACTTCGTCGCCGAGTTCGCCTTCGTCACCGCGATGATCGGGATCAACCTCTCCCGGATCGCGGAGGAGGTGATCATCTGGAACACCAAGGAGTTCGGCTTCATCACGCTGCACGACGCCTTCTCCACCGGCTCCTCGATCATGCCGCAGAAGAAGAACCCGGACATCGCCGAGCTGGCGCGGGGCAAGTCCGGCCGCCTGATCGGCAACCTCACCGGCCTGCTGGCCACGCTCAAGGCGCTGCCGCTCGCCTACAACCGGGACCTCCAGGAGGACAAGGAGCCGGTCTTCGACTCCTGCGACACGCTGGAGGTGCTGCTGCCCGCCTTCACCGGCATGATGGCCACCCTCACCGTGCACCGGGAGCGGCTGGAGGAGCTGGCCCCGGCCGGCTTCTCGCTCGCCACCGACATCGCCGAGTGGCTGGTCAAGCAGGGCGTGCCGTTCCGGGTCGCGCACGAGGTGGCCGGAGCCTGCGTCAAGACCTGCGAGCAGCAGGGCATCGAGCTGGCCGACCTGACCGACGAGCAGTTCGCCGCGATCTCCGGCCACCTGACGCCCGAGGTCCGCTCGGTGCTCAGCGTCCACGGCGCGATCGCCTCGCGCAACGGGCGGGGCGGCACCGCCCCCTCGGCGGTCGCCGTCCAGCTCGGCGAGGTGAAGGCCGACCTGGCGCTCCAGGAGGCGTGGGTCCGGGGCTGACCCCGCGGTCCGGGGCAGGGGCGTGGCGGTCCGGCCGCCGCGCCCCTTTCGCGTGCACACGACCGGGGGCCCGTAACCGGGGCCGCCCCCGCCCGGTCATGAACGGTGTGTGCGCCGACCTTCCGCCCGTCCCCTCCGCCGAGGACGAGGTGTTCGCCGTCCTGCGGCGGCGCCTCGTCCGCGAGGCGGTGGCCGCCCTGCCCGGCCGCTGCCCCCAGCTGGTCGCGGCCCTCGCCGAGGACCCGCCGCCCAGCTACCGCGAGCTCTCCGAACGCCTCGGCATGCCGCGCGGCTCGATCGGCCCGACCCGCTCCCGCTGCCTCGCCTGCCTGCGCGCCCTCCTGCACGGCGAGCGCTACGGCTGACCGCCCGCGGCCCGGCCCCGCCGCCCCTTCGGCCGCCGCCCCGGGCGCGCCGCCCGGGCGTCCCGAGCGGCCCTCCGCCGGCGTCCCCGCCCCGTTCCCGCCGGACGTGACCCTCGCCACGTCCGGCAGCCGGAAGGTTGAGAGCAGCTGACGCGCGGGTAGAGCGCTGGCGAACGTAGCTCTTGACGGTCGCGCGATCGCTCGGATACTGAGCGTGAACGCGCCATCGGCGTCGCGGGCCCGACCGGGGCACCACGGCTGGTACGTTCGTGCGCCACCCCCGGTCAGGGCAGATCCCCGGCCGGGACACCTCCGGCAGGGCATCCGGTGCGGCACCCTCACGTTTGCGCGCCGGGCACGACATTGGGGAGGCCCCAGCACATGGGCATGAGCGTGATCATCTCGGCGGCCGACGCCGAGGACGCGGAGCAGATCCTCAAGCTCCAGTACCTCGGCTACCAGAGCGAGGCCGAGCTGTACGGCGACTGGACCCTGGAGCCGCTGACGCAGACCCTGGAGAGCCTGCGCGGCGAACTGACCGAACAGCACTTCCTGGTCGCCCGCCTCGGCGACGAGGTCGTCGGCACCGTCCGCGGCCGGACCGGCCCCGACGGCATCGCCCGGATAGGGCGTCTGGTCGTCCACCCCCGGATGCAGCGCCACGGCCTCGGCGGCCGGCTGCTGGAGGCGCTGGAGCGCCGCCTCGCCGAGGAGGGCCGCCCGGTGACCGCCTACCGCCTGTTCACCGGCCACCGCAGCCTCGGCAACCTGCGCCTCTACGCCCGCCAGGGCTACCGCCAGACCACCGTCGAGCAGGTCAACGGCCGGCTCAGCCTGGTCCACCTGGAGAAGCCCGCCGCCGTCGAGCTCGCCGCCACCGCCTGAGCCCTCCCGGGGCCCGTACCCGGCCCCACCGGCCCGGCGCCGCCATCATCCGGACATCCCGGAGGCGGTGCCGGGCCGTATTTGTGCTGGTCACAGCAGTTTCCGTCCGCATTGCGGACGGAGGAACCAAATAATTGGGACCAAATCGCCCCATCTGATTTACTGGCTCACATGACCGCGACGACGCAATGGACCCCCACCGGCACCCTGCCGGCAGGTGAGCGCGCCATGTGTCGTCGAATGTGTCACTGCTGAGGGCCACCGTTCCCCCTCCTCGCGCCCCGAAGCGAGACCGGCCGCTCCCGTCCTGAGTGAGCGCGCCCCGCCTGCCGCAGAGCACCCCCTCCCTCCGCCTGCCCGTCCACGGGCGGGTGGCGTTCCCTGATGACTCGTAAGGGCCACGCCGTCGCGCGGCCCGACCGCGCACCGGGGGCGATCAAGGGGTGGCAGGTCCGGATCCCCCTGGCGAAACGCCGTCCACGTCGCCGACCGCAACCCGGTCCCGCGGCCGTGCGCCGTCCGCCCCCGACCCACGGAAGCAGCTGTGATCACCACCACGGACCTCACGAAGGTCTACCGCTCCCGCGGCCGCGAGGTGACCGCCCTCGCCGGCGTCGACCTGCACGTCCGCCCCGGCGAGGTCTACGGAGTCGTCGGCACCAGCGGTGCCGGCAAGTCCACCCTCATCCGCTGCGTCAACATGCTGGAGCGCCCCAGCTCCGGCACGGTCACCGTGGACGGCGTCGAGCTCACCGCGCTCGCCGGCGGCGAGAACCGGGCCGGCCGGGAGCTGCGCGAGGCCCGTCGCCGGATCGGCATGGTCTTCCAGCACTTCAACCTGCTGGCCTCGCGCACCGTCCAGCAGAACGTCGAGCTCCCGCTGGAGATCATCGGCCTGGACCGCACCGAGCGCCGCCGCAAGGCCGCCGAACTCCTCGACCTGGTCGGCCTCGCCGACAAGGCCCGCAGCTACCCCGGCCAGCTCTCCGGCGGCCAGAAGCAGCGCGTCGGCATCGCCCGCGCCCTCGCCGGCGACCCCAAGGTGCTGCTCTCCGACGAGGCCACCTCGGCACTCGACCCCGAGACCACCCGCTCCATCCTCAAGCTGCTGCGCGACCTCAACCAGCAGCTCGGCCTCACCGTCCTGCTGATCACCCACGAGATGGACGTCATCAAGTCCGTCTGCGACTCCGCCGCCCTGATGCGCGGCGGCAGGGTGGTCGAGTCCGGCGAACTCACCGACCTGCTCGCCACGCCCGGCTCCGAGCTCGCCCGCGAGCTCTTCCCGCTCAGCGAGTTCGGCACCGGCAGCCCCGGCGGCACCGTGCTGGAGATCACCTTCCAGGGCGACACCTCCGCCCGGCCCTTCGTCTCCCAGCTCGCCCGCACCTACCAGATCGACATCAACATCCTCGGCGCCGCCGTCGAGACCATCGCCGGCCGGATGGTCGGCCGGATGCGGGTCGAACTGCCCGGCAGCCGGACGGACAACGTGGTCCCGATCGGCTTCCTGCGCGAGCAGGGCCTCCAGGTGGACGTGATCGACGCGGACGGCGTCGGCAGGGCGAGCGGAGCGGTGGCATGACCTGGGACCAGATGCAGGAACTGATGTGGCCCGCCACCTGGGAGACCCTCCAGATGGTCGGCGTCGCCACCGTCGGCACCGTACTGCTCGGCCTGCCGCTCGGCGTCCTCCTCGTCCTCACCGACAAGGGCGGACTGCTGCAGAACCGGCCCGTCAACAAGGTGCTCGGCGCCGTCGTGAACGTCGTCCGCTCGGTGCCGTTCATCATCCTGATGATCGCCCTGATCTCCTTCACCCGCTGGCTGGTCGGCACCTCCATCGGCTGGCAGGCCGCGACCGTGCCGCTCACCATCGGCGCGATCCCCTTCTTCGCCCGCCTGGTCGAGACCTCCGTCCGCGAGGTCGACCGCGGCCTGGTCGAGGCCGTCCAGGCCATGGGCGGCTCCACCTGGACCATCGTGAGGAAGACGCTGCTGCCCGAGGCGCTGCCCGCCCTCGTCGCCTCCGTCACCACCACGGTCATCACGCTGATCAGCTACTCCGCGATGGCCGGCGTCGTCGGCGGCGGCGGCCTCGGCACCCTCGCCATCAACTACGGCTACTTCCGCTTCGAGACCGCCTTCATGTGGATCATCGTCGCGGAGCTGGTGATCATCGTCACCGCCGTCCAGCTGATCGGCGACCAGGCCGTCCGCAGCCTCGCCAACCGCGGACGCGCCGGCGGCCGGACCCGCCTCCTCGGCCCGCGCGGCGCCGCCCCGGCCGCCCCGGCCACCCCCGACGAGGACGTCGTCGCCCCCTAGACCTCCCGCGCCCGACTCCGGACGCGGCTCCCCGTACCACGCAGAAAGGCACTTTTCGTGCGCAACGCCCTGAAGTTCACCAGCGTCCTCGCCACCGCCGGCATCGCCCTCTCCCTCGCCGCCTGCGGCAGCTCGGGCTCCTCCGGGTCCTCCGACCCGAACGCCCCGCTGACCGTCGTCGCCAGCCCCACCCCGCACGGCCAGATCCTCAAGTACGTCAAGGACAACCTGGCGGACAAGGCCGGCCTCAAGCTCAACATCAAGGAGGTCACCGACTACGTGACCCCCAACACCGCGGTGCAGGACGGCTCGGCCGACGCCAACTACTTCCAGCACGTCCCGTACCTGGAGGACTTCAACAAGAAGCACGGCACCCAGATCGTCTCCGTCGAGCCGGTCCACCTGGAGCCGCTGGGCGTGTACTCGAAGAAGGCCAAGGCCATCGGCGAACTCAAGGACGGCGCCACCGTCGGCCTGCCCAACGACGCCACCAACGAGGGCCGCGCGCTCAAGCTGCTCGCCGACAACAACCTGATCACCCTCAAGGCCGGCGTCGGCACCGCCGCCACCCCCGCCGACGTCACCGGCAACCCGAAG
Source organism: Kitasatospora sp. NPDC056181 (assembly GCF_042266225.1). Lineage (NCBI taxonomy): Bacteria > Bacillati > Actinomycetota > Actinomycetes > Kitasatosporales > Streptomycetaceae > Kitasatospora > Kitasatospora sp. NPDC056181. The sequence goes on along the minus strand of NZ_JBHJUK010000068.1, from coordinate 8,705 downwards.
AACCTCAAGTGGAAGGAGCTGGAGGCCGCCCAGCTGCCCCGCTCCATCGACGACCTCGACGCCGCCGTCATCAACGGCAACTACGCCCTCGACGCCGGCCTCAAGCCCAACGGCGACTCGCTGGTCCTGGAGAAGGCCGAGGGCAACCCGTACGCCAACATCCTCGCCGTGAAGCAGGGCAAGGAGAACGACCCGCGGGTCAAGAAGCTCGCCGAGCTGCTCCACTCGCCCGAGGTCAAGAAGTACATCGAGGAGAACTTCAAGGGTTCCGTCATCCCCGCGTTCTGATCCCCCGGATCACCGCACCTCCACGACCGGGCCCCCGCCGCACCTCGGCGGGGGCCCGGTCGGGCAGTATGCACCAGTGACTCCCTGACAGACCGGCTTCTGACGTACCGTCGTCCGGTCCGCGCACCGCGTGACACCGGGGGCACCGGGAGGCGTACGGTGTGTCCACGACCCGGCGAGGAGAGACGGCATGGCAGCGAGCTTCCCCGAGACCGCCATCAGCACCGAACGGCTGATGCTGCGCCCCCTTGCGGAGGACGACGCGCCCGGCCTCGCCGAGATGATGGCCGACGACCTCGTCCTGGCCTGGACCGACCTCCCGCACCCCTTCACCGAGTCCTACGCCGCCGAACTCGCCCGCACCCTCGCCCCCGCCCACCGCGCGGCCGGCCGCGGCATCGTCTTCGCCGTCACCGAACACCTCACCCAGCGCCTCGTCGGACTGGTCGAGCTGCGCAACACCGACTGGCGGCTGCGGTCCACCGAGATCTCCTACGTCACCGCCACCTGGGCACGCGGCGAGGGCTACGCGCCCGAGGCCGTCCTCGGCGTCGCCCAGTGGCTGTTCGAGGACCGCGGCTTCCTGCGGCTGGAACTGCGCACCGCCGCCGGCAACACCGCCGCCCAGCAGGTCGCCCAGAAGATCGGCTCCATCAGCGAGGGCGTGCTGCGCAGCGCCTGGATAGTGCGCGGCGAGTCCGGCGAGGTGACCGAGGAGAGCCGCAGCGACCTCATCCTGTGGAGCCTGCTGCCGGAGGACATGGAGAACCCGGCCGACCAGGGGAGCGGCTGGCCCGGCGACCACCGGTACGTCCTGCGCGACTGAGCGCCCGGCGGTTCCGTCCGCGGCCGCGCGCCCCGGCTCGCGCGCCCCGGCCGCCCCGGGCGGCTCGCGGTCAGGGCCGCGGTCAGGGCCGCGGTCAGGACTCTCCGCGGCGGACATGTGTGCGAGATGTAGGCGCCGAGGGGATCACACCCGGTAGCCTCTGACCGGCGCCGCACACGGGCGCCGCACGTCGGCGCACGAGGCGAGGGAGAACAGGCCGCAGATGGCTGACCGGATCACGGTCATCGGGTGGGACGGCACCCCGCTGACCGAGGCCGCCGGCGCGGCCCTCGCCGCGGCCACCCTGGTGGCCGGCGCCCCCTACCAGCTCAGCGCCCTCCCCGTGCCGCCGGGCGCCGAACGGCTCGCCCTCGGGAACGTCCAGCTCGCCGCCCGGCGGATCGCCGAACACCGCGGCGCCGCCGTCGTGGTCGCCGAGGGCGACCCGGGTTTCTTCGGCGTCGTCCGCACCCTGCGCCGCCCCGAGTACGGCCTCGAACTCGAAGTCCTGCCCGCCGTCTCCTCGGTCGCCGCCGCCTTCGCCCGGGCCGGCATGCCCTGGGAGGACGCCCAGGTGGTCAGCGCACACGGCGGACGGCTGCGCCGCGCCGCCAACGTCTGCCGGGCCAACCCCAAGGTCGCCGTCCTCACCGCGCCCGGCGCCGGCCCCAGCGAACTCGCCCTGATGCTGCGCGGGGTGCACCGGACCTTCGTGGTCTGCGAGGCCCTCGGCACCCCAGAGGAGGACGTCACCGTCCTCACTTCCGACCGGGTCGCCGACCACGTCTGGCGTGACCCCAGCGTGGTGCTGGTCATCGGCGGCAACGGCAGCGGCCCCCAGGCCGGCAGCGTCGGCCAGGCGGCCGGCTGGCTGGCCGGACGCCCGGTCGGCTTCCCCGGCCCGGACCGCGGCTGGGCGCTCCCCGCAGACTCCTACGCGGGCGCGGGGCGCACGGAGGACGCGCCCGGCGCATCCGAGACGCTCCCCGCGCACGTTCGCGCCCTGGTGCTGGCCCGTCTGGGTGCCCGCCCCGGCGACCTCGTCTGGTCGGTCGGCGCGGGCGACGGCGCCCTCGCCGTCGAGGCCGCCCGCTTCGGTGCCGCCGTCGTCGCGATCGAGGCCGACCGCGCGGCCTGCGCCCGGCTCACCGTCACCGCCCGCCGCTACGGCGTCGAGGTGGAGACCGTCCACGGCGCCGGCCCCGAGGTGCTCGGCGGCCTGCCGGAGCCGGACGCCGCCGTCGTCGAGGCCGGCGGGCCGGCGGTGGTGCGCGCCGTCCTGGCACGCCGGCCCGAGCGGTTCGTCGCCGTCGCCCACGGCTTCGCCGAGGCGGAGGAGACCCGCCGCGCCATCGCCGAGGCCGGCTACCGGCCGGACGGCGTGCTGCTGCAGTCCTCCCCGCTGGAGACGGACGGGACGGGCGCGCTGAGGCTCGGGGCGGGGGAGCCGGGCGTGCTCCTGCTCTGGGGTGAGCAGATCGTGTGAAGACGAGGTGCCCCGGTGGCGCCCCCGGTGGCGCATCCGGTGAGGGTTCCGGCGCGCGCCCCGGCGTGGACCGCCCTCGGACGCGCCTGCGGGTCCCGGTCCTGACGGGGTGACGCCGCCCGGGCCGGCCGCTCCGTGCGGAGATCCGCGCGGTGATCGAGTCAATGATCGAATCGGTGATCGAGTCGGTGATCCCGGTCGCATCCGGACACCGATTCGAGAGGCGGCGGCGCCGGGCCGGTAGTGTGGCGTCCGGGACGGCTGCGGCGTCCGACGGCCCGCCCGATCCGGTCGGTTTGTCGCCTTTTTGACGCGATGCAACCCGGTACGGCTCGGAGTGTGGGCAATTCGACGGGCCGCCTGCCGGACCTGGAGAATGCCGTAGGGTCCGGTGCGGTCGTGCCGGTTGCCCCGGCTTGTCGTTGTTTCAGATGGCGCACCGCCCCCTGTGGGTGGTGCGCGGGCCGGGGTGCCGCAGCGCGCCGGAAGGACTTCGGCCGCAGCGCCTCGGCGCGGCGGCCGTGTGTGGTTGAGGGGCGGGCCGCTGCTGGCCCGGCCCGTGCGGATGGGCGCTGCGGTCGGTGATCGCGTCGCCGAGGGCGCGGCAGCGGCCTGGAAGGAGCTTTGACATGACCGATGGCGGCCACGTTCCGAACGAGGGACTGCCGGAGCACCTGCTCGCCGGGCCGGAGGGCGTCGCGGCTGTCGCGCCCCTGCAGGGCGTCGCACCCGTGCAGGGTGTCGCGGTGGACGGCGGCGTGATCCCGAACCCCGCGATGCCGAACGCCGGGATGCCGAACGCGGGGATGCCGAACCCCGGTATGGCGAACCCCGCGGTGCCGGGGAACGGCATGCCCGGCGCGGTGCCGCCGCAGGGCCTGCCCGGCCAGGGCCAGCCGCTCGGCACGCCCGGCTACGGCGTCCCGGTCGCCGGTGTGCCCGGTGCGCCCGTCCCGGGCGCCCCCGTCGGCGGCGTGCCGGCCGAGGGCTGGGCCGTCGACCCGGGCGCCCCGCGCCCCGCCTTCCACTTCCTCGACCAGCCCGACCAGCCGGACCTCCTCGACGACGAGGACGACGTGCTGCTCATGCCCGGCCCGCAGGGCTCCTGGGGCGAGCCGCTCGCGCCCCTCCACGCCGACCCGGCCGCCGACCAGCAGGGCGGGCCCGGCACGCCCGTCGAGCCGTCCTGGCCGCCGCTGGAGCCGCCGGTGCTCGGTACCGACCCGGCCGCACAGCAGGTCCCGGGACAGCCGATGGTCCAGGGCCAGCCGGTGCAGGGCCCCGGCCAGCCCGTCCAGACCCCGCTCCAGGCACAGGGCCAGGACGCGCTGACGGCGGCTCAGCAGCCGCGTCGCCCGCTGCACGCCGGCCCGCCGGTCCCGGACCCGTCGCTGATGACCGGGCAGGTCCCGGTGCGCTCGCTCGCCGACCGCGGCCCGTCGCAGGGCGGTACGCCCGCGCACGGCATCCCGGTCGTCGTCGGGCAGCAGGAGCCGCAGGCCGCCGTTCCCGTCCAGGCCCAGCCGGTGCCGCAGCCGGCCCCGGAGGCCCCGCAGGTCGTCGAGGCTCCCCAGGTCGTCGGGGCCGCGCAGGTCGTCGAGGTTGCCGAGGCCGCGGTGGCGGTCGAGCCGGTCGTCACGGAGACGGTCGAGGCCGTCAACGCCGAGCCTTCCGTCGCCGAGCCTGCCGTCGCCGAGGCGGTCGCCGTCGAGGCAGTCGCGCAGTCCGGGGCCGAGGCCGTTGTCGAGCAGCCGGCCGAGCCGCAGGCCGTGGCCGCGCAGGCGGAGGCCCCCGAGGCTCTCGTCGCGCCCGTGGCGGAGCCCACCGCGGAAGCCCCCGTCGAGGCTCCGGCCGACTCCGTCGTGGAGCCGATCGCCGCCGAGCCGACCACCACCGAGCCGAGCGCTGCTGAGGCGCCCGTGGAGGCTGGAGCCCCCGCCGACCCGGCTGGCCCGGTCGCCGCCGAGGAGCAGCCGTCCGAGGCCGCCGCCCCGGCTCAGGGCACCCAGGTTCAGGGCGCCCAGGTTCAGGGCGCCCAGGTTCAGGGCGCCCAGGCCGGCCAGCCGCGCCGGATCTCCGCCTTCCTCGCCGCACCCGCCCCGCACGGCCTGCCGCAGGTCGAGGCGGTCGAGCAGGCGCCGGCGGGCGCGGAGGCCGAGGCGCAGCAGTCCGTGCCCATAGCGCCCGCCGAGCAGCCCGAGGCGCCCGCCGAGGCCGGCACGGACGCCACCGCCGAGTCCGGCGCGCCCGCCGAGTCCGGCGTGCCCGCCGAGGCGGGTGCCCAGCCCGAGGCCCAGGCTCAGCCCGAGGCCCAGGCCCAGCCCGAGGCCGTCGCGGAGACGGCCGTCGGCACCGGCGAGATGCCCTCCGGCCAAGCCGTCGCCACACCGGAGGCCGAGCAGCCGCAGGAGGCCGCGCCGGCCGAGGCCGCCGCCGAGGTGACGACACCCGCCGAGCCGGCCGCCGCCGAGGCCGCCGAGTCGGCCGGTGAGCGCGAGGCTGCCGTCGCCGCCGAGGCCGACGCGCAGCCCGAGGGCCAGGCCGCTCCCGCCGGGACCGAGGCCGCTGCCGACCCCGCCCCCGCCCCCGAGGCCGTCGTGGACGCCCCCGCCGAGGGTGTCGCCACGGACGGTCCCGCCGAGCAGCCTGCCGCCGAGCCCACCTCCTCGGAGCCCGCCTCCGCCGAGGCCGCCTCCGAGGAGTCGGCCCCCGAGGACCTCGCCCCCGAGGAGCCCGCCGAGCCGCGCGGCCCGGCCGCCCCCGCCTACGACGACGCCGGCCGCGAGGCGGTCCACCAGGTCATCCGCGAGCGCCGCGACATCCGCAACGGCTTCCGCCCGGACGCGATCCCGCACGAGGTGCTGATCCGCGTCCTGGAGGCCGCCCACACCGCGCCCAGCGTCGGCTACTCCCAGCCGTGGGACTTCGTGGTCATCCGCTCGGCCAAGACCCGCCGCAAGATGCACGAACTGGCCGAGCGCCAGCGCGTGGCGTACGCGGACTCGCTCCCCAAGGGCCGCGCCAAGCAGTTCAAGGAAATCAAGATCGAGGCGATCCTCGAGACGCCCGTCAACATCGTCGTCACCGCGGACCGCACCCGTGGCGGCCGGCACACCCTGGGCCGGCACACCCAGCCGCAGATGGCGCCGTACTCGGCCGCCCTCGCCGTCGAGAACCTCTGGCTGGCCGCCCGCGCCGAGGGCCTCGGCGTCGGCTGGGTGAGCTTCTTCGACGAGGACGAGATGGTCCGCGAGCTCGGCCTGCCCGAGCACCTGGAGGTCGTCGCGTACCTCTGCGTCGGCTACGTCGACGCCTTCCCGGACGAGCCCGAGCTCCAGCAGCAGGGCTGGGCCAAGAAGCGCCCGCTGTCCTGGGTCGTCCACGAGGAGCAGTACGGCAACCGCGCGCTGCCCGGCGAGGAGCCGCACAGCGTGCTCTCCGAGACCCTGCGCGGCATCCGCCCGCTGGACGCCAAGGCGCTCGGCGAGGCCTGGGACCGCCAGAAGCGGATGACCAAGCCCGCCGGTTCGCTCGGCATGCTGGAGATCATCTCCGCCCAGCTGTCCGGCCTCTCCCGCAAGTGCCCGCCGCCGATCCCGGAGCCCGCCTGCGTGGCGATCTTCGCGGCCGACCACGGCGTCCACGCCCAGGGCGTCAGCCCCTGGCCGCAGGAGGTGACCGCCCAGATGGTCGGCAACTTCCTGGCCGGGGGAGCGGTGATCAACTCCTTCGCCAAGCAGATCGGCACCGAGGTCTGCGTGGTGGACGTCGGCGTCGCCGCCGAGCTGCCCGACGCGATCCAGCAGGGCCGCACCACCGGCCTGCTGCCGCGCAAGGTCCGCCCCGGCACCGGCGACATGACGCAGGGCCCGGCGATGACCCGCGAGGAGGCCCTCAAGGCCCTCGAAATCGGCATCGAGACCGCCCGTGACCTGGTCGCCGCCGGCAACAAGGCGCTGATCACCGGCGACATGGGCATCGCCAACACCACCGCCTCCGCCGCCCTGATCTCGGTCTTCACCGGTCTGGACCCGGCCGAGGTCACCGGGCGGGGCACCGGCATCGACGACGCGACCCACGCCCGCAAGATCGAGGTGGTCCGCGCGGCGCTCACCCTGCACCAGCCGGACCCGGCCGACCCGATCGGCGTCCTCGCCGCCATCGGCGGCCTGGAGCACGCCGCAATCGCCGGCTTCCTGCTCGGTGCCGCGTCGCTGCGTACGCCGGTCATCCTGGACGGCGTCATCGCCGGCTCGGCCGCCCTGGCCGCCAAGGCGATCGCCCCCGAGGTGCTGGCCGCCTGCATCGCGGGCCACCGCTCCGCCGAGCCCGGCCACCAGGCCGCGCTGGCCAAGCTCGGGCTGCGTCCGCTGATCGACCTCGACCTGCGGCTCGGCGAGGGCACCGGCGCCCTGCTGGCCCTGCCGCTGGTGCAGAGTGCGGCCCGGGCGATGCACGATGTAGCCACGTTCGACTCCGCCGGGGTCACCGAGAAGGCCTGACGCCCGTTCGCACCGCTCCGTGGACCGGCCCGAGGGCGCGCCGGAACGCGGAGCGGTGCCTTGCCGTACCCCCACCACCCTCACCCCTGATCCAGGAGTCCCGCCCATGACCGCGCCCAACCCGCACCCCGGCACCGAGGGCCGCACCCCGTACCCGGTCGGCCTGCTGCTCGCCGGCCGCCGTGTCGTCGTGGTCGGCGGCGGCCACGTCGCCCAGCGCAGGCTGCCCGCCCTGATCGCCACCGGTGCGGACCTGCACCTGATATCGCCGACCACCACGCCAGCGGTGCAGGCCATGGCCGACGCCGGCGAACTGACCTGGCACGAGCGCCGCTACCAGGACGGCGACCTCGCCGGCACCTGGTACGCCCTGGTCGCCACCGACGACCCGGCGGTCAACACGGAGGTCAGTGCCGAGGCCGAGCGCGAGCGGGTGTTCTGCGCCCGCAGCGACGACGCGGCCGCGGCCACCGCCTGGACGCCGGCCAGCGGCCGCGACGCGGGTGCCACCGTCGCCGTCCTCACCGGTGACCCGCGGCACTCCGCGGCCCTGCGCGACTCCATCGTGGACGGTCTGCGGGACGGCTCGCTGGCCGCCCGCCAGTACCGCGCGCACGGGGCCGGGGTCGCCCTGGTCGGCGGCGGTCCGGGCGACCCGGACCTGATCACCGTCCGCGGCCGGCGGCTGCTGGCCGACGCGGACGTGGTGGTCGCCGACCGGCTGGCGCCGCGCGAGCTGCTCGCCGAGCTGCCGGAGCACGTCGAGGTGATCGACGCATCGAAGATCCCCTACGGGCGTTTCATGGCCCAGGAGGCGATCAACCGGACGCTCATCGAGCACGCCAAGGCCGGCAAGTTCGTGGTCCGGCTCAAGGGCGGCGACCCGTACGTGTTCGGCCGTGGCGGCGAGGAGCTGCTGGCCTGTGCGGAGGCCGGACTGCCGGTCACGGTGGTCCCGGGCATCTCCAGCTCGATCAGCGTCCCGGCGTCGGTCGGCGTGCCGGTCACCCACCGCGGGATGACGCACGAGTTCACGGTGATCTCCGGCCACGTCGGCCCGGACGACGAGCGCTCGCTGACCAACTGGGAGGCCGTCGGGCGGATGACCGGCACCCTGGTGCTGCTGATGGCCGTGGACAAGATCGGCGCGATCGCGGCCAAGCTGGTCGAGTGCGGACGTCCGGCGGACACCCCGGTGGCCGTCGTCCAGGAGGGCACCACCGCTGCCCAGCGCCGCGTGGACGCCACCCTGGCCACCGTCGCGGCCACCGTCCAGGCGGAGCAGATCAAGCCCCCGGCCGTGATCGTCGTCGGCGACGTCGTCAACGTCCTCGCCCCCGCCACCCCCGCCGCCCACTCCTGACCGGCCCAGCCCGACCCCCTCTTTGCAAAGTGTGACTTTGCAAAGAGGGGGCGGGGGCAATCACCCCGGGCACCCGGGCACCCGGGCGCCCCACCACCTGCAAGAACCGCAGACCGGGCCCTGGGCCCCGGCCCCCGTCTCGGCCCCCCCGGCCCCGGTCCGTGCGGGTTTGGGCGTTGGCCTTTGGAAAAACACGGGGGGGGGGGGGGGGGCCCGCCGCCGGGGGGGGTTTAAAAAAGG
>NZ_JBHJUK010000067.1:0-45899 GCF_042266225.1 Kitasatospora sp. NPDC056181 | reverse complement strand
CCGCTCCGTTTCCGGCGCTTCGTTCATCCAACTCGCTGGTGTCTTCTGCGGCTTGACGCCCCGTCCGACGTTTCAAACTCTAGCCCATCCCCGCTTCGAAAAGCGAATCCGGCCGCAATCCATATAAACGGACACGCCGAATAAGGCCCGAGCCGCGTTGCCGAAAAAGGCAAAGCACGACCCAGCCCGAACCGGGAAGTGGTGTTTCTAGGGATTGGCTGCCCCGGGACCGTCCGCGCCGATGCGTGTCCGGTGCTCCCTGCCAGGCAGCTCGAAGAACACTAGACCTCTTGGGACCCCGGGTCAACCCCGGCCTTCGGCTCACTCCCGGACTCGCTCCCCGGCTCCGCCCCGGGTTCACTCCCCGGCTCACCCCCGGGCTCCGTCTCCGGCTCCGCCCCGGAGTTCTGCCCCGCTTCCAGCTCCGGCGGGGCCTCCTCGGCCGGCAGCTGGAAGGCGAGCACGGCGACGTCGTCGTCGTGCTCCGCGGTCACCCCCATGGCCCGGAGCAGCCGGGCGCAGATGACCTCGGGGGCGCCGACCGCTCCGGTGAGGGTGCGGGCGAGCAGGTCGAGGCCCTGGTCGATGTCCTCGTCCCGGCGCTCCACCAGGCCGTCCGTATAGAGGACGCCGGTGGTACCGGGGAGCAGGCGCAGGGTGTGCGAGACGTGGACGCCACCACCGGTGCCGAGCGGCGGGCCGTTCTGTTCCTCGCTGCGCAGGACGGTGCCGTCGGGGCAGCGCAGCAGGACGGGCAGGTGGCCGGCGGAGGCGTAGGTGAGGGTGTGGCGCTGCGGGTCCCAGACCGCGTAGGTGCAGGTGGCGATCTGGTTGGCGTCGATCTCCATGGCGAGCCCGTCCAGCAGGCGCATCACCTCGTGCGGGGGGAGGTCGAGGCGGGCGTAGGCCCGGACTGCCGTCCTGAGCTGTCCCATGACCGCGGCGGCGCGCAGGCCCCGGCCCATGACGTCGCCGATGACCAGCGCGGTGCGGCCGCCGTCGATGGCGATGACGTCGTACCAGTCACCGCCGACCGCCGCCTCGGCGCCGCCCGGCTGGTAGGTGGCGGCGACCCGGAGGTCGGCCGGCTGGTCGAGCTTCTGCGGGAGCAGGCTGCGCTGGAGGGTGACGGCGGCCTCGCGGTGGCGGCGTTCGGACTCCCGCAGGCGGGTGGCGGCGAGGACCTGGTCGGTCACCTCGGCGGCGAAGATGAGCACCCCGGCCGGCGACGGCGCCTTGTGTTCCCGGTGTTCCCGGTGTTCCCGGTGTTCCCGGTGTTCCCGGTGTTCCCGGTGTTCCCGGTGATCGTCGGTCGGCCCCGGCTCGGCCCGGTGGTCCTGGCGGCTGAGCGGGACGCAGGAGACGTTGTAGTAGCGGTTGCCGGTGAGGCCGAGGATGCAGCGGGCCTTGACGCTGCGCGGGCGGCCGCCGCGGATGACCTGGTCCATGAGCGGCAGGACGCCCATCGTCCCGAGTTCGGGCAGGGCGTCGCAGGCGGGCAGGCCGGTGGGGCGGTCGCCGAAGAGTTCGCGGTAGGCGCGGTTGGCGTAGCCGAGCTGGTGCAGCGGGCCGTAGGTGACGGCGACGGGGGCGGGGATGCGGTTCAGCACCTCCCGCAGGTCCTGGGGCTTCTGCGGGTCGAGCACCTCGGTCGGGCTGACGAGGCTGGTGGGGTCGCGTGGGCTGGGGACCACGACGTCGCCGGACGGCGCGCCCTGGTCGGTGCCGTTCCCGGTGGGCGGGGCGGCACGCCAAGGGACTCCGGTGAGCCGGGCGCTCCAGCGCATGAGGTTCAAACGACGGCCGCTTCCTCGATTTCCAGGCATATCATCACTTTTTGTATGCGCACTGGCACACGGGGTAATGACTCGGTTGGGCAGATCCTGTCAGGCGGAGGCCCGATTCCGGAAGTCGCGCGCCCACGGCGCGGCCGTCATGTCAGTCCGGGCCGGGCCGGGAGCCGGGCCCGGGGCCCGGTCCGAACCCCGCCTCGAACTCCGAGCGCGGGTGCTCGACCGCCCCCAGCGAGACCACTTCACGGGAGAACACCCCGCCCAGGAGCCAGTCCATCAGCACCCGCACCCGCCGGTCGGAGCTCGGCAGCCGGCGCAGGTGCCGGGCCCGGTGCAGCCACCACGCCCTCCGGCCGGTCAGCCTGCCGCCGCGCCGGGTGTGGGCGACGGCGCGGCCCAGGCCGAGCGAGGTGGAACAGGCGGCGCGGTCCGGCCGGTACTCGGCGATGCCCGCCGCCCGCGGGCCGCCGTCCAGCGCGACCAGCACGTTGGCCGCGAGCAGCTCCGCCTGGGCGAACGCGTGCTGCGCGTTGGGGGCGCAGGGGGCGCCGTCCGCGTGCGGGTCGGGCACGGCGGCACCGTCGCCGGCCGCCCAGACGCCGGGGAGCGCCCGCCCGTCCGGAGCGACGACCTGGAGGGTGGCGAGGCAGCGGACGCGGCCGGAGGTGTCCAGCGGCAGGTCGGTGTCGCGCAGCAGCGGGGACGGGCGCACCCCGGCCGTCCAGACCAGGGTGCGGGCGGCGAAGCGGCTGCCGTCGGAGAGCGCCATGACCCGGCCGACGGCCGAGTCCAGGGTGGTCCGCAGCCGGACGTCGACGCTGCGCTCCCGCAACTGCGCCAGCGTGTGCTCGGCCAGTTCGGGGGACTCCTCGGCGAGGATCCGGCCGGAGGCCTCGACCAGCACCCAGCGCAGGTCCTCGGGGCTGATGTTGTGGTAGCCGCGGACCGCGTACCGGGCCATGTCCTCCAGCTCGGCCAGCGCGCCGACGCCGGCGTAGCCCGCGCCGACGAAGACGAAGGTGAGCGCGGCCTGCCGCAGGGCCGGGTCGCGGGTGGCGGAGGCGAGGTCGAGCTGCTCCAGGACGTGGTTGCGCAGGCTCACCGCCTCGCCGACGGTGGAGAAGCCGAGGCCGTGTTCGGCCAGGCCGGGGACGGGTGCCGTCCGGGAGACCGAGCCGGGGGCCACGACGAGGACGTCGTAGTCCAGCTCGACGGGCGCCGGCGGCTCGCCGTGGCCGGCGGCGTCGGCCCAGGCGCGGCGGGTGGCGTGCTCGATCCGGGTGATCCGCGCCGTGAGGACGCGGCAGTCCGGCAGCGCGCGGCGCAGCGGGACGACCACGTGGCGGGGGTCGATCGAGCCGGCCGCGACCTCGGCGAGCAGCGGGTGGTACGTCAGGTAGGGCTGCGGCTCGACGACGGTGATCTCCACGTCGCCGCGCCGGAGCCGCTCGCGCAGGCCGCGCTGGAGGTGCAGCGCGGCGGACATCCCGGCGCAGCCGCCCCCGACGATCAGGATCCTGATAGCGCACCTCCTGCCGAAGTGACCTTCCCGCCGGCCCCGTCGGCCGGGGCACCCCCCACCACGCCCTCCATGAAGGACCGTCGAAGGGCCTCTTGTCCACAGTCCGTACCGAGGCAGTTGGGACGGGAGTGGACAGGTGGGGCCGGATGTGCTGCCGGGGTGACTTTCTGACGCACTTTCGGCTTTCAACGGCGGTGAACTATGGTCGGATTGTGTGTCGGAGCGGCCATCGCCATGACAATCGGCGGCGACGCACCGTGGAGCTGCCATTACGGCCAGTTCCAGCGTTGGCGGGAGCAACCCGACTGCGGGAGCGTGATCCGGGGAAGGGTAGTCCCGGACGAGGCCTCAAACGCGTGGTCTTCATGCGTATGCGGTCGGACACGTGCGGTCCGGCGATCGTGGTCGGACACCACCTGGGCGGAGCGAACGGCACGACCGGTACGAGCGATGGGTCATCTGGTCATTTCTGACAACGGACGGAGCTGCACCGGGGGGTGCAGGGGCGGGCGACGACAGGGTCCGGGATCGGGCGCCTGCGGGGGAGAGTTGGGATGATGGAGCAGGAACGACTGTTGGGGCGGGATGCGCCGCGTACCGTCCCGGGTGTGGTGCCGGAGCAGCGCGGTCCCGGCGGCCTTCCGGAACAGGCCACGGTGGCGTACGCCGGGGTGCCGTACCGGAGCGAGCCGCCGCAGGGCGGTGGCGGGCCCGTACCCGGGGCCCGGTTGCGGGTGGACGCCCGGCGCAACCTGGAGAGCGTGCTGCGCGCGGCCCGCGAGGTCTTCGGCGAGTTCGGCTACGGCGCGCCGATGGAGGAGGTCGCGCGCCGGGCCGGGGTCGGGGTCGGCACGGTCTACCGGCGCTTCCCGAGCAAGGAGGTGCTGGTCCAGCGGATCGCGGCCGAGGAGGTGGCCTGGCTGACGTCGCAGGCGCGTGAGTCGCTCTACGGCGGCGGCGGTGCCTGGGAGTCGCTGGCCGGGTACCTGGCGCGGGCGGTGTCCACGGGTGCCGGGCGGCTGCTGCCGCCGGAGGCGTTCCGGTATGCGGACGAACTGGGCCGGGTGCCGGAGCAGCGTTCCGGCGATCCGGCCGGGGCGGGCGGGCTCCCGGGGGGCCGGTTCGAGCCATCCGGCTCCGGGTCGTACGGCGCCGACTCGTACGGCTCCGGGTCGTTCGGCTCCGGGTCGTTCGGTGCCGGACCGCAGGATGCCGTGGCGCAGGGTGCCGTGGCGCAGCAGGGCGGCGCCGAAGCGCCGGCGGCCGATGCGGACCCGCGGCTGTTGCTGCAGCTGCTGGCCGCGCTGGTGGCCCGGGCGGGTGCGGCGGGCGAGCTTCGGCCCGGGGTCACGGTGGCCGACGTCGTACTGGTGCTGACGGCCTCGGTGCCGGTGCACGCCACGCGCGCGGTGGCGGGCGAACCCGTGCACACGTCGGCCGCGGTTCCGGCGGGGGGTTCACCGACGAGTGGCCGGCCGACGGACGGTCAGGCCACCGAGGGTCCGGCCGACCGGCTGCTGCAGATTCTGCTGGACGGGCTGCGGGCGCGCTGAGCCCCGGCGCGGCCGGGCGCGGCCGCCGTCCGCTGCGGGCAGGTGAGTTGGGCGTCGGACCGGGGCGCACGGACGGGCCGCGCACTCCGCGCGTCCGCCGTGCCGCCGGGCACCGTGAGCAGGCCGAACACCTCCGCGACGGCCCCTCGGAAGAGTGGGTCACGGCGGTCCGGCTACCGCCCAACTCTGCGCTATGCCATCCTTTGCCCGTGGTTGGAGCCAATGTCCCGATGCGCGCCGTTCGCGCGCACCCGGCGCCGCGCAGCGGGGAATCGTGCGCCCACGCGCTCCCGCACGCCCTGCCACACTTCGGGGGCTGTCGTGGAATCTGGGGTCCGTTGTGAGCGCCGAGGAACAGAACGACTACGGCTACGGCCTCGACTTCGGCCGATCCGGTACAAACGGGCCGGAGGGCGCGGCTGAAGGCCCGAGCGCTGGTACACCCGGTCACGCGCCCGGTCACGGGCCGGGGCGTGCGCCCGGCTCCCCGCCCGGGCGTTCCGGGCCGTTGCCGTCCGGGCACCAGGGGGCCCGCGGGAATCCGGCGCATCCGGGACAGGTGCCGGACCAGGCCGGCATGCCCAGCCGCGAATCGCTCTCCGCCTCGGCCGCCGCGCTCCCGCCCACCCGCGTCCCCGGCCAGGCCCCGGCCGGACGGGGCGGGGTCGCCCCCGAGGCCTTCGTCGGCAACGGCGTCCCCGCCCGCCGGACCGTACCCGCCCCCGCCGACCCGGTGGACGGCGAGCGCCCGCCCTCGGACGCCGAGTTGACCGCCCGCGTCCGGGCCGGCGACGACACCGCCTACGAGGAGGTCTACCGCCGGCACGCCGACGCGGTGCGCCGTTACGCCCGGACCTGCTGCCGCGACAGCTTCACCGCCGAGGACCTCGCCGGCGAGGTGTTCGCCCGCACCCTTCAGGCGCTGAAGGCGGGCAAGGGTCCGGACTTCGCCGTCCGCGCCTACCTGCTGACCGCGGTGCGCAACGTCGCCGCCGCCTGGACCCGCAGCGAGCGGCGCGAGCAACTCGTCGACGACTTCAGCGTGTTCGCCCAGACCTCGGCCGCCACCGTCGACCTCGACCTGGCCGACCCGGGGGCCGACGCCTGGGCGATGGCGATGGCCGACCAGCGCATGGTCATGCAGGCCTACGCCGAACTGCCCGAGGACGACCGGATGGTGCTCTGGCACACCGAGGTCGAGCGGGAGTCCCCGAAGACCGTCGCGGTGATGCTCGGCAAGACCGCCAACGCCACCGCCGTCCAGGCGCACCGCGCCCGCGACCGGCTGGCCGCGGGCTTCCTCCAGGCCCACGTCTCGGGCAGCCAGGACCGGGACTGCGAGGCGTACGCCAACCGGCTCGGCGCGTACGCGCGCGGCTCGCTGCGCAAGCGGGCGTCGGCCGAGGTCGGCCGTCACCTCAAGGAGTGCGACCGGTGCACGGCCGCCTGCCTGGAACTGTCCGAGATCAACCACGGCCTGCGGGCGCTGCTGCCCGGCGGCGTGCTGGTCTGGGTCGGTGTGGGCGGGTTCAGCGCCGCCGCGGCCGCCGTGGGCGGGGCGGCGGCGGTCGGCGGTGCGGCGGCCGCCACCTCGGCGGGTACGACCGCGGGAACGACGGCCGGCGCGACGGCCGGCGCGACGGCCGGTGCGGCCGGGGGCGCCGCCGGTGGTACGGCGGGTTCCGGCGGCGGGGCCGTCGGTGCGGTGGCCGGCGAGGGCCTGGGCGCCGCCGCCAAGGCCGGGATCGCCGCCGCCGTCGCGGTGGCCGCGGCCGCTGCCGCCGCGTACGCGCTGACCGGCGCGCCCGCGCCGAAGCCCCCGGTGGCCGCTCCCCCGGTGGCGGCCCCCGCCGTGCCGGCCCCGCCGCCCGTCGCGGCGCCGGAGCCGCCGACCCCGGCCCCGAGCAGCCCCGTTTCGGAGCCGGAGCAGGTGGAGGAACCGTCGCCGGGCCCCTCCGCCACGCCCGCGCCGAAGGCCCCGCCCGCCCCGGCCCCCAAGGCCGTGCCGCCGCCGGCGCCGAGCCCGCGGCCGACGACGGCGGCGGCCGCGCCGGCGACCAGCCCGGCGCCCGGGCCGCAGTCGCCGAAACCCCCCGTCCCGAAACCCCCCGTCCCGGAGGTGCCCACGCCGGTCGTGCCGCCGGTGCCCACGCCGGACGTCCCCGTGGTGCCCACCCCGACGCCCCCGCCGGTGCCGACTCCGACACCACCGACTCCGACACCACCGACGCCGAGGCCGACGCCGACGCCGCCCGCCCCGACCGACTTCTGGGCCGACGACCTGCCGGTGCTCAAGCCCGGCAACAACCGGGTGCCGCCGCCGGGCCCGAGCATCCGGCAGAAGGGCAGCGACTGGTTCTGGCAACGGGACAGCGTCTCGATCGGCGGCACCCGGTACGCGCACGGCATCACCGTCCACGCGCCCGCCGGCACGCTGGTCGACCTCAACCGCGGCTGCACGTCCTTCGACGCGCTGGCGGGAGTGGACGACATCACCGCCTCACCCGGCGGCGTGGTCTTCTCCGTGCAGGGCGGCGACGGCCGCACGCTGTGGAGGTCGCCCGTCCTGGCCACGGGCGACGACGCGGTGCCGGTGCACGTGCCGCTGGGCGGGCAGCGGTCGATCCGCCTGGTGGTCACCCCCGCGCACGGCGTCTGGTCGGCCCTGAACGCGGCGGACTGGGCCGAGGCCCGCTTCAGGTGCGACTGAAGCGGGCCTCGGGGGGCTTGCCGTGAGGGGCGGGCGGGTCAGATCGCGCAGGAGCCGTCCGCGCACGCCTCGCCGGCCGCGGCGACCTGCACCGGCACCGGGCGGCGCTCGCCGATCTCGGTGGCGACCTGCTCCAGCACCTTGCGGAAGGTCTCGGCCTCCTGACCGCCCTGGACCGCCCACTTGCCCTCGAAGACGAAGGTCGGCACGGCGGTGATGCCCAGCTCACGGGCCTCGGCCAGCTGGGCACGGACCTCGGCGGTGCCCTCGTCACCGGCCAGGTAGGCCGCCACCCGGTCGCGCTCCAGGCCGGCCGCGACGGCGACCTCGGTCAGCGCCGCGCGGTCGCCGACGTCCACGCCGTCGGTGAAGTGCGCCTTGAGCAGCGCCTCCTTCAGCCGCCCCTGCACGGCCGCGCCGTACTCGGTCTCGGCGAGGTGGAGCAGCCGGTGGCCGAGGAAGGTGTTGGCGTGCAGCGCCGCGTCGAAGTCGTAGGTGATGCCCTCGGCGAGGCCCAGCTCGGCCACCCGGGCGTCCATCGCGACGGACTGCGGGCCGTAGCGCTCGGCCAGCCAGGCGCGGTGCGGGCTCGCCGTGGCGGGCGCGTCCGGCACCAGCTGGTACGGCCGGTAGACCACCTCGACGTTCTCCTTGCCCGCGAAGCCGTCCAGCGCCTCCTCGAAGCGGCGCTTGCCTATGTAGCACCAGGGGCAGGCGATGTCGGAGTAGATCTCGACCTTCATGACGGGGTTTCTCCAGGGGGTGGGGAGGATGGTTCCGAGATAGGTGAACGATGAACCATCTCGGGACATTCCCGGCAGCGCATCTCGGGACATTCCCGGCAACACGGGGTGCGGCGGCTCAAGGGGCCGGCGGAGCGGGGACGACCAGGACCGGGCAGCTCGCGTGGTGGACCGCCGCCGAGGTGACCGATCCCAGCAGCAGCCGGGTGAAGCCCCCGTTGCCGCGGGTGCCGATCACCAGCGTGTGGTGCCGGGCCGACGCCGCCAGCAGCACCTCGATCACGTTGCCGAGCACCACGTGCAGCGACAGTTCCCCCTCGTACCGGCGGGTCCGGGCCCGCTGCACCGCGGCCACCGAGCGGCGCAGGCCGTCCGCCATGCTCTCGACCAGCGTCTCGACGCTCTCCTGCACCAGCTCGGCCATCCCCGGCGGGTAGCCGCCCGGCGCCGGGTTGACCACCGCGAGCACGTACAGCGGCAGGCCGAACCGCTCGGCCTCGGTCATCGCCCGGTCCAGCGCCCAGAGCGAACCGTCCGAACCGTCGCACGCCGCCAGCACCCCCGGCGGGCGGCCCGTCGGCGGGCGGCCGAGCACCGACAGGACGACGGGGACGGACGGATCCGGGCTGGCGCTGGTCACCACGGCCTCCACGGGGGCGGGACGGGACGGACGGGCAGGGACGGGCAGGACGGGCAGGACGGGCAGGGACGGGTAGGGCGAGACGGGACGGGCAGGGCGGAGGGAGCGAGTCGGAATGGCGCCATGATTGCCCGCCCGGCCCGTCCGGACGGGCGTGCCGCGCCGGAATCCCGGCCGGACTCCCGGCCACCCGGTCCACGTGCCGCGCCGGAGCCCCGGCCGGACTCCGGCGCGGGTCAGCGAAGCGGGTCAGGCGAAGCGGGCCGGGGCCAGGGCGGCGCGCTCGGCGACCGGGAGGCCGGTCCAGCAGGCGCCGTGCCGACGGGCGCGGACGCGGCGGAGCCAGAGTTCGGTGGCGACCAGTTCGGCGAGCCCGGCCAGGGTGCCCGGCGCCGGCGGGGTGGACGGGTCGGCGGAGCGGGCCAGGCCGGCCCGGACGGCGGCGAGGTCGATCAGGCCCGCCTCGGCGAGCAGCGGGGCGTCGAACAGTTCGGCGAGGCCGTCGGCGGCGAGCCGCAGGCCGGCCCGGGCGGGGGCGGTGCGGTCGGGGCGGGTGCCGCGGCCCCAGTCGGACGGAAGGTCGGTGCGGCCGGCCCCGGTGAGGACGGCGTGCAGCAGGGCGGACCGGGCGCCGGGCTGGAGCCGGACGTCGTCGGGGAGCAGCCGGGCCGCGCGGACCACCTGGTTGTCCAGGAACGGCGCGTGCAGCCGCTGGCCGGGCTGTTCGGCGGCGTGCACCAGGGTGCGGAACCCGCGCGCGTGCCGGTGCAGGGCGTACCGCGCCCGTCGCGCGCCGGGCAGCTCGGCGGGCGCCGGTTCGCGCGCCGCCAGCCGCAGCCGCAGGGCGACGGCGGACAGCGCCTCGTCGGAGAGCCAGCGGGCCGCCGGGCCGGGGACGCACCAGGCCAGGTCGTCCGCCGAGCGCGCACCCGCCGTGCCGCCCCCGTCCGGGACGTGGCGGAGCGTCAGCCGTACCGCGGCGTCGTCGAGCGCCTCGGCGTAGCGGATCCGGGAGAGCCGGTGGGCGGCCCGGACCACGGTGAGCGGGGTGCGCAGCGCGCCGGCCAGGACGCCGACGGTGGCCCGGTCGGCGCCGGCCAGAGCGGCGACCGGGGGCAGCAGCTCGCGCGGGCGGCCGGCCCGGACCAGGTCGGCGAGCCGGGCCGGGTGGCCGTCGAGGACCTGACGGGCGCCGTAGCCGGTGAGGTGGTCGGTGCCGCCGGCGTCGAAGCGGGCCTCCGCACGGACGGCGGCGACCAGCTCGGGGCCGGGTTCGTCGGTGAGCCGGCCCGCCTGAGGGTCGGCCCGCAGGTCCGCGTACGGGAGGGTGCCGGGCCCGGGGGCGAGCACGGTGTGCCGCAGCCGGGGAAGGTCGGGGGCGAGCGCCAGGGTGGCCGGCGTCTCGGTCTCGTCGAGGGTGACGGCGGCCAGTTGCTCGGGCGCGGACGGCGGCCGCGTGGCCGGGCGGGCCCAGGAGCCCTTCACGGCCCCGCTCCTGGCGGCGGCCCCGTCCCCGGCGCCGCCGCCCCCGGCCGCCGGCGCTCCCTGGACGGGAACGCCCGCGCCGGGCGCCGGGGCGAGCGGCACGGCGGCGGCGAGCAGCGCGACGGTGGCGGACGCCGTTCCGTACGAGAGGTCGACGCCCAGCCGGGCCCGGCCGTTGCCGGCGGAGCCGGGGGCGGGGGTGCGGACCCGGGAGCGGACCGACTCCAGCAGGGCGCGGGTGAGTTCCCGGACGGCGGGCGCCTCGCCGCGCTGCCGCGCCGCGCCAGCCGGCTCGTCGTACGCCGAGAGATAGGGGCGTCCGCCCCGGATGGCCAGCGCGTGGCCGGGCGGCACCTGCTGGACGCCGAGGTAGGGGGTGCCGGTGCCGAGTGCCTCCGGCGACTCGGGGCAGGCCAGCCGGGCGGCGAGGTGGCCGGTGTCGAGGGGCGCGCCGATCAGGTCGGCGAGCGGCAGGGCGGCGGTGGCGTACGCGGTGCCGCCGGCCCAGGGGGTGTGGAAGACGGGCTGGGCGCCGGCCAGGTCGGTGAGCAGCACGGTGGAACGGGTGCCGGTGCGCAGCACGACGGTGTAGCTGCCGGGCCAGGCGGTGAGGTGGCGGACGGCGCCGCCGCGGGCGGCGGCCAGACCGGCGGCCAGTTCGGCGTCGGAGGCCCCGCAGTGGCCGAGGACGGCGAGCCGGGTGGTGGCGGGGGTGTCCTCGGCCGGGTCGGGGCCGGCCGGGCCGGTGGTGACGGTGGCGGGGGCGCCGGGGCGGATGGTGGCGAGACGGATCTCCTCGGGCCGCCAGTCGCCCACCGCCCAGAGCGGGTTGGGGCCGGTCCAGAGGGCGCGCGCGGCGATCGGTGCCACCGTGCCGGGCGCCTCGTGCGCCGGGGTGCCCGGCCGGGCCGTGCCCGTGCTCCAGCCCGTCAGCCACCGCATCGCGCCTCCACCGGACGAGGACCTGCCGCCGTGCGGCGCCTCCGCCGCCGGGCAGCCCCGTGCCAGCCCGTGGCGCGCCGCGGCGGCCGCCCACCGCGGATCCGGCGCGCCGTCAGGAGACATCGTGCCACCGGTTCGCTGCGCCGTGACCGGAGTTGGCGTTTCCGATTTCGCGGCGCCGGGCCGCACCGGCCGGCCGCCGGGGCGGCGGTGCCCGGTGGC
Organism: Kitasatospora sp. NPDC056181; assembly: GCF_042266225.1. Classification (NCBI taxonomy): domain Bacteria; kingdom Bacillati; phylum Actinomycetota; class Actinomycetes; order Kitasatosporales; family Streptomycetaceae; genus Kitasatospora; species Kitasatospora sp. NPDC056181. The sequence goes on along the minus strand of NZ_JBHJUK010000067.1, from coordinate 34,289 downwards.
GCCGCGGCTCCCGCCGGGCGGGCCGGGCCTCCCCCTCCCCGGCCCGGACCGCCCTCGCGACCGCCTTGTCATGGCCATCGCGAGATGGCCGAAAGGCGTCGTTCGGCCCGGGAGGGCATCCGCATGCCCTCCCGGACTCCGCCGCCGTCCGCGGGGATTGAGACGGCGGCATCCCCCGGCCCGCCGGGTCCTCGACGGCGGGCCGACCCACGACCACCAGCGAATCGCCGACCCGCCGGTCGGGCCAGGGGGCACGGCCGGGCGCACATCGACACGGGACCGGAGCACAACGCTCCGGCGCGCGGCCGGACCGACCACCGGCGGCCGGTTCCGAGCGGTCCGGACCAACCCCGCCGCGCCGCCCGCCGGAGCACCGGCCGACCGCCGCCGGGTGCGCGATCCCGCCATCCGGAATGCGGCCTCTTAACCCTCGGAACGCGTCCGACTACTCTAGGTACAGCAGCTACGGCCCGGTGCCGCCCGGGCCCCGCGCACAAGGCCGCAGGAGGTGCCGCCGCCACCATGACCGTCAGCCCACGAGGACCGAACGAACGGCTCGGCACGCTCCTGACCCTCGCGCAGATCAGCAACGCCGGCCTGGCCCGCCGGGTCAACGACCTCGGCGCCCAACGCGGACTGACGCTGCGCTACGACAAGACCTCGGTGGCCCGCTGGGTCAGCAAGGGCATGGTCCCGCAGGGCCCCGTCCCGCACCTGATCGCCACCGCGATCGGCGGCAAGCTCGGCCGGCCGGTGCCGCTGGAGGAGATCGGACTCGGCGACACCGACCCGGCGCCCGAGCTCGGCCTGGCCTTCCCGCGCGAGGTCTCCGAGGCGGTCCGCTCGGCCACCGACCTCTGGCGGATCGACCTCGACCTGCGGCGCGGCCCCGGCGGCGGCCGCTGGAGCGACAGCCTGGCCGGCACCTTCTCGGTCGCCGCGTACGCGACCCCCGTCTCCCGCTGGCTGATCACCCCCGCGGACGGTTCGGTGGCCCGCGAGGCGGCGCGCACGCCCGCCGACGCGGGCTCCTACCGGGTGGGCCACTCGGACGCCGCCAAGCTCCGCGAGGCCGCCCAGGAGGCCCGCCGCTGGGACTCCAAGTACGGCGGCGGGGACTGGCGTTCGTCGATGGTGCCGGAGTGCCTGCGGGTGGAGGCGGCGCCGCTGCTGCTGGCCTCGTACAGCGACGCGGTCGGCCGGGCGCTGTTCGGCGCCACCGCCGAACTCACCCGGCTGGCCGGGTGGATGGCGTTCGACACCGGCCAGCACGAGGCTGCCCAGCGCTACTACATCCAGGCGCTGCGACTGGCCCGGGCCGCCGCCGACGTGCCGCTCGGCGGCTACGTGCTGGCCTCGATGAGCCTGCAGGCCGGTTACCGGGGCTTCGCCGAGGAGGCGGTCGACCTCGCCCAGGCCGCCCTGGAGCGCAACCGGGGCCTGGCCACCGCCCGCACCATGAGCTTCTTCCACCTGGTCGAGGCGCGGGCCCAGGCCAAGGCCCGCAACGCGGCGGCGTGCGCGACGGCGCTCGGCGCGGCGGAGAGCGCACTCGAACGGGCACGCGCCGGGGACCCCGATCCGGCGTGGATCGACTTCTACGCCTACGACCGGCTCGCCGCCGACGCCGCCGAGTGCTTCCGCGACCTCGGGGTGCCCTCCAAGGTCCGCCAGTTCACCCGCGAGGCACTCGCCCGCCCCACCGAGGGCTACGTCCGCTCGCACGGGCTGCGGCTGGTCGTCTCCGCGATGGCCGAGGCCGAGGCGGGGAACCTGGACGCGGCGGTCGCGGCCGGCGAGCGCGCCGTCGAGGTGGCCGGCCGGATCTCCTCCCAGCGCAGCCGCGAGTACGTGGTGGAGATGCTCCGCCGCCTCGAACCCTTCCAGGGGGAGCGCCGGGTGAGGGAGTTGACGGAACGGGCGCGCGCGGTGATCGTCGCCCCGGCCTGAGCGGGACGCCTGCGGTAAATCGGATGCACCGGCGCGAGAGGCCCAGCTATGGTCTCTCACGTCCAGGTGCGCAGGCAGGGGTTACTTCCTTTCCATGGAGCGTGTCGCGGGTTCGAGTCCCGCCATCGGCTCCGGCCGGTGTAGCTCAGTTGGTAGAGCAGCTTGTTACCCCAGCCGCTTCGGAACTCTGGACACCCACAGGTGAATAGGTTTTCCGCACCTCCCGGTGCGATGACAGCGGTTACTTCGTGGAGTGCCCCGGCGGGGCACGTTGAATCGGACAACCGAACCGCCGTCACCTTTGATCTCGGGAGGCAGAGCGCCGGGGTGCCCGGTGCGCAGGCGGGGGTTACTTCGGATCTTGCGGTTCCGGGTTCGAATCCCGGGCGTGCCGTGCGCGAGCGCGGCTGCTAGCTCAATCCGGTAGAGCACAAGGCATACACCTCCGCCGAGGCCGGCCGCCGGGCCGGCACGATCTCGGGCACCCCTTCCTTTGCCATGCCTCCTGCACGTCCGACCAGTCAGCAGGGGGATTCCACCATGTCGCGCTTCAACGTCCGCACGGCCAGGCCGAGTCCGGGCTCGCCCGTGACCACCACCGGGCGGCGCGCCGCCAACCACAACGGCGGCACCGGATTCCTCCGCGACGCGAAGTCCGAGCTCTTCCTGCTCGCGGTGGCCAACATGGTCGGCCAGGACACCTGTTACGAGACGGGCGGCGACCGCGACGACCGCTACACCGCACTGGTGCGCGAACTCGCCGTCGCCGACCCCGAGTGGACCCTCGGCCTGCTGCGCTGGCTGCGGTCCGACGCGCACCTGCGCACGGCGGCGCTGGTCGGCGCCGCCGAGTTCACCCGGGCCCGGCTGGACGCCGGGGCGCCCGGCCACTCCCGGCAGGCCGTCGACGCGGTGCTCCAGCGCGCGGACGAACCCGGCGAGCTGCTCGCCTACTGGACGTCCCACTACGGCCGCGCGCTGCCCAAGCCGCTCAAGCGCGGCATCGCCGACGCCGTCCGCCGGCTCTACCACGGCCGCTCGCTGCTCAAGTACGACACCGCGTCCAGGGGTTACCGCTTCGGGGACGTGCTGGAGCTGACCCACCCCTCGCCCGACCCGGCCAAGCCGTGGCAGGGCGAGCTGTTCCGCTACGCCCTGGACCGCCGGCACCGGCCGGAGGAGGCCGTCCCGCCCGCCGCCGACCGGCTGCTCACCGCCAACCGCGAACTGCTCGCACTGCCCGTCGAGGAGCGGCGGGCGGCGGTCACCGCCGAGGGCGGCGCCGAGCGGCTCGCCGCGGCCGGGCTGACCTGGGAGGCGCTGGCCGGATGGCTCCAGGGACCGTTGGACGCGGCCGTCTGGGAGGCGGTCATCCCGTCCATGGGCCCGATGGCGCTGGTGCGCAACCTGCGCAACTTCGACCAGGCCGGCGTCCCGGACGAGGTCGCGGCCGAGGTCGCCCGGCGGATCAGCGACCGGGAGGAGGTGCAGCGCTCCCGCCAGTTCCCGTTCCGCTACCTCGCCGCCCACCGGCACGCGCCGTCGCTGCGCTGGGGGCACGCACTGGAGACCGCGCTCTCCCACTCGCTCGCCAACGTGCCCTCGCTCCCCGGCCGGACGCTGGTCCTGGTCGACCGCTCGGGCTCGATGTTCGACCGGCCGAGCGCACAGACCCAGCTCAACCGGGCCGACTCGGCGGCGATCTTCGGAACCGCGCTGAAGGTCCGGGCGGCCGACGCCGACCTGGTCGAGTTCGGCTCCACCAGCCGGGTCGTCGAGGTGGGCAGGGGGGAGGCGGTGCTGCGCGTCCTGGGGCGCTTCGGCAACCTCGGCGGCACCGACACCACCACGGCCGTCCGCACCCACTACCGCGGACACGACCGGGTCGTCATCGTCACCGACGAGCAGACCGGTCCGGGCCACTGGAGCGGCGGCGACCCGCTGGCCGCCGTGCCGGCCGACGTCCCCGTGTACACCTGGAACCTGGCCGGCTACGCCACCGGCCACGGCCCGAGCGGCTCGGCGAACCGGCACACCTTCGGCGGGCTGAACGACGCCGCGTTCCGGCTGATCCCCCTGCTCGAATCGCGCCGGGACGCGGCCTGGCCGTGGCTGGAGCCGAAGGGCCGCTGAGGCCCCCTCGACCGGCACGGCCCGCCGTGGCAGCATCGGCGGCGGGCCGTGCCGGGGCGGAGCGAGGAGCGAGCGGTGGCGTACGACGTCGACGTGCTGGTGGTGGGCGGGGGAATCGTCGGGCTGTCCACGGCGTACGCCCTGACCCGGGAGCGGCCGGGGCTGCGGCTGGCGGTGCTGGAGAAGGAGGCCGGCTTCGCAGCGCACCAGACCGGCCGCAACAGCGGGGTCATCCACAGCGGCGTCTACTACCGGCCGGGCTCGCTCAAGGCCCGGTACGCCGTCGCGGGCGCCGCCGAGATGGTCGGGTTCTGCCGCACCCACGACATCCCGCACGAGGTGACCGGCAAGCTGATCGTGGCGACCGGCCAGGCCGAACTGCCGCGGCTGCGCGCGCTGGCCGAGCGCGGCCGGGAGAACGGCATCCCCGTCACCGAGCTGGACCGCGCCGGGATCGCCCGGTACGAGCCGCAGGTCACCGGCATCGCCGGGCTGCACGTCGGAACCACCGGGATCTGCGACTTCCCCGCCGTGGCCGGCACCTACGCCCGGCTGGCCCGCGAGGCCGGGGCGGAGCTGCGGACCGGGACGGAGCTGCGGGCGGTCGCCCGCCGGGCCGACGGGGTGACGGTGCAGACCTCCGCCGGGGAGCTGCGCTGCCAGGTCCTGGTGAACTGCGCGGGCCTGCACAGCGACCGCATCGCCCGGCTGGCCGGCGACGACCCCGGTGTGCGGATCGTGCCGTTCCGCGGCGAGTACTACGAACTGGCCAAGGACCGCCGGGAGCTGGTCCGCGGCCTGGTCTACCCGGTGCCCGACCCGGCGTTCCCCTTCCTCGGTGTGCACCTGACCCGGGGCATCCACGGCGACGTGCACGTCGGCCCGAACGCGGTGCCCGCACTGGCCCGCGAGGGCTACGACTGGCGCACCGTGCGCCCCCGCGACCTGGCCGGGACGCTCGCCTTCCCCGGCACCTGGCAGATCGCCCGCCGGCACTGGCGGTACGAGCTCGGCGAGCTGCACCGTTCGCTCTCCAAGCGGGCGTTCACCACCGCCGTCCGGCGCCTGCTGCCCGCCGTCACGGCCGAGGACCTGGTGCCGGCCACCGCCGGGGTGCGGGCCCAGGCGGTCGGCCGGGACGGCTCGCTGCTGGACGACTTCGCCTTCGCCGGGTTCGACCCGGAGGACCCGCGCTCCACCCGCCGCCTGGTGCACGTGCTGAACGCGCCCTCCCCCGCGGCCACCGCCTCCCTCCCGATCGGCCGCGAGGTGGCCCGCCGGGCGCTGGCCGCGCTGGAGGCGGGCGGGTGACCGCACCCGGCGGCCCCGTCGCACCCGCGGTCCGCCCGGCACGTGCGGTCCCCTGGTGCACCCGGTACGTGCGGTCCACCGTGCATGGCGTGCGGTCCCCCCGGTGCACCCGGTACGTGCGGTGCGCCGGGCGCGTCGCGTGCGTCACAGGCCCTGCGGCCCGTGCACGGCGGCCCCGTAGACTCGGGTGATTGTGACTGCCACCGCCCCGATCCCCCAGCAATCGCCCTCCGCCCGGCTCTCCGCCGCGCCGGCCGGCTACCCCGCGCCGATGTACCCGCACCGGGCCACCGAGGCCCAGCACAGCGAGCGGCGCATCCGCAGCTTCCAGCCGCGCCGGGGCCGGATGACCAACGCCCAGGCGGGCGCGCTGGACCGGGGCTGGGAGAAGTACGGCATCGCGATCGACGGCAGCCCGCTGGACCTGCGCGAGCTCTTCGGTGACCTCCCGGTCACCCTGGAGATCGGCTTCGGCATGGGCGAGACCACCGCCGCGATGGCCGCCGCCGACCCGGCGACCGGCATCCTCGCCGCCGACGTCCACACCCCCGGCCACGGCAACCTGCTCGGCATGCTGGAGCGCGACGGCTCGAAGAACGTCCGGCTCGCCGCCGGCGACGCCGTGATCCTGCTGCGCGACATGCTCCCGGACGCCTCGCTGGCCGGCCTGCGGGTCTACTTCGCCGACCCGTGGCCCAAGCCCAAGCACCACAAGCGCCGGCTGGTCCAGCCGTCCTTCCTGGAGCTGGTGCTGCCCCGGCTGGCCCCCGGCGCCCTGGTGCACTGCGCCACCGACTGGGAGCCGTACGCCGAGCAGATGCTGGAGGTGCTCTCCGCCTCTCCCGAGCTGGAGAACCTGCACCCCGAGGGTGACGGAACCGGCTGGCTGGAGCCAGCCGACCACCCGGACGGCAGCATCCCCGGCTACGCGCCGCGGCCGGACTGGCGGCCGGTCACCAAGTTCGAACGGGCCGGCATCGCCAAGGGCCACGTGGTGCACGACCTGCTGTTCCGCCGCCGCTGAGCGGCCGCCGGGCGTTCGACCCGGCGGCCCCGCGGAGCCCGTACGGCCCGGACCGGCCCGGCCCGGGCGGGGGGATTCGTCCCGAGTCCTCCCGTGGGGCCGGTGCCTTGGCCTACCCTGTGCCGGGTGAGCAGCCCGTCCGGCGGCGGCTTCCGGACCACCGTCCGGGCCACCGCCGACGACCGAGAGGTGCCCACGCGCACCGCCGGCACCCGCACCATCCCGGGGCCCCGGAGGCGCCGGGCCCACCGGATCGTGCCCTGGTCGCCGCCCGTCCGCGTACCGTCCGTCCCCGTGCCGTCCGCGGCCGTGCCGCCCCGGCCACCGCGCCCCGCCCGCCCGGTCGCGCTCTCCTCCGTCACCGCGACCGCCGTCCTGACCCTGGCCGGCTGCGGCGTCCTGATCCTCCACCTGGTCCGCCGCCAGACCGGCACCACCGGGCTGCTGGTCGGCCTCGGCCTCGCGATGGTCCCGCTGCCCTTCGTGCTCGGCGGCCTCGCCTGGCTCAACCAGACCGCCCGGGTGCCGCTGCGGCACACCGTGTTCTGCCTCGGCTGGGGCGCCTTCGCGGCGACCACCGTCGCCATCCTCGCCAACGGCTGGACCAGCACCTACCTGACCGCCCACCAGGGCGGACTCGGCGAGATGCTGGGCGCCGACCTGGTCACCCCGGTGATCGAGGAGAGCGCCAAGGGCGCCGCGCTGCTCGTCCTGCTGCTCCCGCTCGGCCAGCGGCTCCGATGTCGCGGCCACCGCACCGACCGCCCCTGCGCGACCGTCCTGCACCGGCTCCCCGGCCCCCGGCCGCCCCGCCGGTACGGCCGACGGCCCACCCTGCCGCACGCCCGCGGACGGCTGCGCCCCTACCTGCGCCCGCTGCCGTACCTGCGCCCGTACCCACTGACGCACGACCGCCCGCGCGCCCGTGCGCGGCCGCGCACGCTGGCCGCCGGCGTGGTCCTCGGCGGGATCACCGCCTGCGGGTTCGCCTTCACCGAGAACGCGCTCTACCTGGGGCGCGCCTTCACCGACGACCAGCAGCAGCGGCTGGACAGCATCGGCCTCGGGGCAGAACCCAGCCTGCGGGACTTCGACAGCACCGTGCAGACCTTCGTCCTGCGCGGCCTGCTCTCCCCCTTCGCCCACCCGCTCTTCACCGCGCTGACCGGGCTGGGCCTGGCCGTCACCCTCACCACCGGCCGCCGCTGGCTGGCGCGGCTGGCCGCCCCCGCCGGACTGCTCCTCTCGATGGCCCTGCACGGCACCTGGAACGCCGCCGCCGACCTCGGCACCCACGGCTTCCTGCTGGTCTACGCCGTCCTGATGGTGCCCTGCTTCGCCGCCCTGGTCTGCTTCGCCGCCTGGGCCAGGGCCCGCACCGCACGCCACGGAACCCGCCGGACGAAGGCACCGGAGCAGGCCCGCCGGGGAACGGATTTCCCATCCGCGTGACTTCCCCGTATTGTTGGGTTCACCGACGCGGGGTGGAGCAGCTCGGTAGCTCGCTGGGCTCATAACCCAGAGGTCGCAGGTTCAAATCCTGTCCCCGCTACTCAGTAGCACGAAAGGCCCGGAGGACTCGTCCTCCGGGCCTTTCGCATGTGCGGGTCCGTTCCTCGAAATAATCCGTTGCCCTCCTTCGGGGGAGCTGCCTACAGTGGCGGCACACTGAAAGGAGGTGATCCTGGTTGAGTACCGTCAGGATGTGTGAGGTGGCTGCTCGCTAGAGCCGCCCCTGCCTGCGCAGGGCGAGGTCCTAGGCCTCCGGCAGGCGAAATCCCAAGCAGTCACCCGGCCCGTGGGCTCACCGGTACATCCCCGGTGCCTCGGCGCCCGGCCCCTCACAGGGCCGGCGCGGAGGAGCAGCCCACGGGCCGTCTGCGTTCCCGCCGGGTTCCGGCGGGGGCCGCCGGGGCGTTCCGGCCGGGTTCCGGGGGCACTAGGCTCGGCCCGGATTCCGGAGCGGAGCCGGACGGGCACAGGGGGTAGGCGATGGCGAGGACGACCCGGCGGGCGGGGGGCGCGGCCGGACGTGCGGCGCAGCGGGCTGCGGCCGGAGTGCTGCCCGGGGTGGGGGTGCTCGGGCTGCTGCTCTTCTCGCTGGGCCGCGAGCACGCCTGGCAGGCGCTGGGCGGCGGCCTGGTGGTGGCCGGGGCGTCGGTGGTGCTGGGCGGTGCGCTGGGGTTCCTGTTCGGGGTGCCCCGGGTGCGCGGCGGGGCCGGCCCGAACGGTGAGCCGCACGGCTCGTACGCGCCGAACACCAATCTGGAGCAGGTCTCGGACTGGCTGACCAAGGTGCTGCTGGGCGTAGGGCTGACCCAGCTCGGCTCGCTCGGCGAGCGGCTGCACCGGCTCGGCACCGCACTGGCGCCCGCGCTGGGCGGCGACGAGGGCGCGGTGCCGTTCGCGGTCGCGCTCGTCCTCTACTTCCTGGTGTCCGGCTTCCTGGCCGGGTGGCTGGTGACCCGGCTGACGCTGCCGCAGGTGCTCTCGGACGCGGACCAGGCACTGGACCTCTTCCTGGCCGGGCAGGACCGCGACCGCAAGGGCGACAAGGTGGGCGCGGACGACTTCCGGGTACGGGCGATGCAGCACCTGGGGCTGCTGGGCAGCAGCGCGGAGCGGCCCGAGCAGTTGGCCGGCCAGCTGCCGCCGAGCGCGGTGGCCGGGCCGGAGGGCGTGGTGGCCGAGGTCCGCTCGACGGCGCGGCGCTCGGCGCTGACCGCGCAGCAGGTGCGCGAGCTGTTCGCGGACGGTTCCGAGGGCCGGCGGATCCAGGCGCTGGCACTGATGCAGGGCGACCCGTCGCTGGCCGACCTGTCCAGCCTGTTGGACGCGATCGAGCAGCCGCGCTCGGGCTTCGAGCAGTACCACGCGCTGCTGGCCGCCCGCGGCCTGCTCTCCCGCCTGCCGGCCGCCGAGGCTCAGCGGCTGCGCGAGGCGGTGGCCGGGCGGCTGATGGCGCCGGACGGCATCCCGTACGGCTCGGACCGGAGCTGGCTGGCGGAGAAGATACTGTCCCGGCTGGAGGCACCGGCCGTCCCTGCGCCGGAAGCCCCTACGCAGGTCGCCCCCGTGCCGGACACCCCCGTACCGGTCGCCCCTGCACCGGTCGTCCTCCCGCAGCAGGCCGGGCCGGCCGGCGAGGCGCAGCCGCAACCGCAACCGCCCGCCTAGACCCGCCCGACCTCCGACCGCCCGACCCGCGACCTCCCGGCCCGGCGACCCCGGCCCCCGGCCCCGGAGCCTCCGGACCGGCGGGTGACCGTCAACCGGCGGCGGCCCGGCGGCGGCGGTCGGCGGCCCGGAGGACCAGGACGCGCCCCGGACGCCCCGCGCCACCGGCCGGCAGGCGGCGGACCTCGCTGGCGATCCGGCGCTCGCCGAGCGCGTGCCGCACCCCGTCGAGGTGGGGGCAGTGGCGGCCGGCGCCGTCGCACAGGGGGTGGACCCGGACCTCACCGTCGGGGTCGGTCACCCGGACCAGCTCGGCCAGCGCGGCCACCTGCCGGTCGGGGCCGAACAGCTCGGGGTAGGCGAAGATCAGGTACCCGCTGAGGGTGAGCGCGAAGGTGCCGTCGGCGAACGGCAGCCGGGGCAGTGCGGCGGCCACGTACTGCTGCGGGTGGGCGGCGGTGTCGGCGGCGAACAGCCGGCGGGCCCGGTCCCAGCTGCGCAGGTAGCGGTCGTTCGGGTGGAAGTAGGGCGCGGGGTACAGCTCGGGGCGGGCGTGCAGCGCGGCGGCCATCGTCGCCCGGGCGGCCAGTGCGCCGGCCTCGATCTCGGGGACGGGCCACGCGTACGCCGGGTCGGCGGCGATCACGTGGCAGCCCAGTTCGCGTGCCTCGGCGGCCAGGCCGGCCGCTCCGCCGGGGCAGTCGAGCAGCGGCCCGGGGAGGGCCGCGAGCTGGGCGCGGGTCAGGCCGAAGAGGCCGCAGTACTCGTCCAGCGGGCGGGAGGTGACGAGGGCTCCGGTGGCCTGCCCCGGTCCGGTGCGGTTGGTGCGGGCGGTCATCCGGCCATGCGAACACGGGCCGGCCCCGCCCGCATCCGGAGTGTCCGGGCGCGGGCGGGGCCGGTGGAGCGGTCAGCGGGTCAGTGGGTCAGCCGGTCGGCGGGTCAGCGAGTCAGCCGGTCAGCGGCCGAGCAGGCCCCGGACGGCGAGGCGGTTGACGTTGGTCAGGCCGCGCAACAGCTGCGGGGCGAGGAAGACGAGGAGCGTCCCGATCAGCGACACCCCGGCGATCTGCCACGGCGACTCGATGTAGTAGACGTGCTCGACCCCCTTGTCCCAGTAGTCGAACACCCGGTAGCCCGGCCAGTCGGTGTAGGTCCGGAAGCTCCAGTGGTAGGCGGGGTAGAACGCGAGCACCCAGCCGACCAGCGTGAAGACCAGCGACAGCGAGAAGCTCAGCACCGCCCAGGGGAACATCACCACCTGGTACAGCGCGGCCTTCCAGCCGGCCACGTCCGTCAGCCGTGCGGTGACGGCGCCCCAGGCCCCGGGCCGCACCGCCCGCACCGGCTCCGGGCCCGGCACGTCCAGCGCCAGCATGCCGCGGGCCCGGGACCGCTCCAGCCGGCCGAAGCCGCGGGCGCCGCTGGTCAGTCCGGCGAGCACCGGCAGGCCGAGGACGGTGACGAAGGTGGCGAGGCCGAGGCAGAACAGCGTGACGGAGAAGACGAAGCCGGCGATGGCGACCGGGAACCCGCTGAGCACGAAGCCCAGCTCCCGGTAGTAGTAGGAGGAGAACGGCGCCCGCCAGGCGTAGGGCGGCTCCTCGGTGCGGCGGGCGCCGTCGTGGCGGTCGTACTCGCTGCGCAGTGTGTGCTCGCTGGTCGTCATAGCCGGGCCTCGGTCCTCGGGTCTGTGGCGGTGCCGTTCGGGCTGATGGGTTAACCCTGTCAAGGAAGCGGCCTGCCGGACATCCGGCTCCCCGCCGGAGCGGGGGTGGGGTTATCCCCCCGTCCGGGCGGCCACTCGTCCTGGAGCAGGGAGTACTGGAAGGAGTCGTGCCAGGCACCCCGCAGGTACACGTCGTGCCGCACCCGGCCCTCCAGGCGGAAACCGGCCCGGGTGAGCACCCGGGCCGAGGCGTCGTGGTCCACGTCCACCCGGGCCGCCAGCCGGTGCAGGCCGAGCGGCCCGAACGCGAAGTCGCAGAGCAGCGAGGTGATCTCACCCGCGTAGCCGTTGCCCCAGGTGTCGGCGCGCAGCGCGTAGCCCAGGTGGGCGGAGCGGTGGCCGCCGACGGTGAGGGCGGCGGTGCCGATGGGGGTGGCGTCGGCGGGGTCGCCGGCGTCGGTGTGCCGGGTGACGGCCAGTCGGTAGACCGTCCGCTCCTCCTGGAGCGCCTCCTCCAGGTACTGCTCGATCTGGTCGGCGCAGTCCTCGCGGTCGCGCGGCTCGAAGGGCAGGTAGCGGGTGGCCTCCGGGTCGCCGAAGACCGCGTGCAGGGCGTCGACGTCGCCCGGCGTGTGGTGGAACTCGCGGATGGCCAGGCGGGGGCCGGTGAGTCGGACGGGGACCATGTCTGCCGACCCTACCCGCGCTTTCCGATTACCGTACGTCACATGGAAGAAGATGACCTGCGGCTCGCCCCGCGCACCAAGGCCGCCGACCTGCTCGCCTGGGCGGAGGCCGAGGGCCGCGCGCCGGTGGCCGAATCCGCGGTGCGAGCGGTGCTGGCGCTGCTGGAGCTGGGCGAGAGCAGGATGCACGACGGCTGGCCGGAGCTGACCTCGAACGCCGTGGAGCAACTGCTGTACGAGCGGCTCCACCTGTACGTCCAGCCCGCGCCCGAGCAGGACCCGCTGGCGTACGGCGAGGCGGTGCGGCTGTTGGTCGACCACCAGCGCGCGGCGAAGCGGCTCAACGCCAAGCGGCAGGAGCGGCTGCACGCGGAGGCCGAGTGGCAGGGCGAGGTGGCCGCCGGACTGCTGCGCCGGGCCGACCTGGTGACCTGGCCCCGGCTCTACGCGGTGCTGCTGTGCGCGCACGACGTCGACCTCGCCGACAAGGCGGCGGTGCGGGAGTGGCTGACGGCGTTCCGGGAGCTGGCCGAGGAGGACCGGCGGGCCGCCTTCGAGGCGCTGGCGGCGGCCGGCTGGCTGGACGAGGCGGACGAGGAGGGCTGGGGCGCGGCCCGGGTGCTCTCGGTCGGGATGGCCACGGACGGCGCCCGGCGGCTGCTGGAGCAGGGCCTGATGCGGCGCAGCTACCGCAACCTGGCGGAGCTGACGGCGCTGGGCCGCCCGATGCCGGACGAGTTGGCGGGGGACTTCGGGGCGTTCGAGGAGGCGGCGGTCGAGGCGGCGCTGGACCTGTTCGGCGAGTGGACGGTGCCGGGGCTTCCGCGGCTGCTGGTGGCGGAGTTCCCGGACCTCGCGCCGGAGCCCGGCCAGGAGGAGATCGACGCGTACCTCGCGCAGCTGCCGGGGGAGTGAGCGCGGGGGCACGGGGGCGCGGGCCTGGTCCGGTCCGCGCCCCCGGGGCGTGCCCCTGGGCGGGACGCACGGGTGCCCCGGCCGTCGTCGTGACGGCCGGGGCACTCCGGTGCTCGTCAGGGGGTGATGCCGCGCTGCTCGAACCAGCTCTCCGGGTCGACCGGGGCGCCGCCGCCCGGGCGGACCTCCAGGTGCAGGTGGGGGCCGGTGACGTTGCCGGTGGCGCCGACCTTGCCGAGCTGCTGGCCGGGGACGACCTTGCCGGAGCCCTTGATGATCGAGGAGAGGTGGCAGTACCAGATCTCGGTGCCGTCGGGCAGCGTCTCGACGATCCGGTAGCCGTAGGAGCCGGCCCAGCCGGCCGAGGTGATGGTGCCCTGGCCGACGGCGTAGACCGGGGTGCCGGTGTCGGCGGCGAAGTCCAGGCCGGTGTGCAGGTGGGCCCAGTAGGAGGCGCTCTGGCCGTAGTGGGCGGAGAGGTTGTAGTCGCGCACCGGCAGGTTGATGGCGGCGAGCTTGGCCTTCTCGGCCTCCTCGGCGGCCCGCTTGGCCTCCTGCTGCTGGGCGGCGCGCTTGGCCTCGGCCTCCTTGGCGGCCTGGAGCCGGGCGCCCTCCTCGGCGGCGGTGCGCTGGCTGTCGGCCTGCTGCTGGATCCGGGCGGCGAGGGCGAGGCCGGGGTCGGCGGCGAGGGCGACCGGGGTCTCGTCGGGGGCCTCGACGGCGGGGGCGGCGGCCGGGGTCGCGGAGGCGAAGCCGGTGGCGCCCAGGGTGGCGGCGACGGCGGTGACGCCGAGCAGCGGAGCCGTCCCGCGGGTCTGACGCGGCATCCGGTGCCGGTTGGCCTCGGCGGCCTGCGGGGCCGCCTCGTCGGAGGGCCCGCCGTACTCGCCCGGGTGGGCGGGCGGCCACGGGTGGTCGAGCAGTTGGGTGCCGGCGGAGGAGCCGGGCAGGTTTGCCGGAGAGTGCGTCGACGCCACGGAGGCGCGCTCCTTTCCTTCCTTCGCGCCTACCGGGTTAGCTGACGGGTTCGGAGCAGGAAGGTCTCCTACGGCTGGGCCTGGGCCCGGCCGATTCACCCCAAGGAACGTGGTTCCCCGGCTCCCTGGCCTGCCCGAAGGCCGGCCGGCGGGATTAGGCGACGGCGCACGGTGCCGTCTGGGTACGGCGTTGGGGACCGCGCTGCGTTATCAAACGTTAATCCTAGGAGCCCCTGATTCCAAGCCATCCGTCAGGAGCAGCCGGACACAGCCCGGACACTACGTGACCCGATGGGCATTTTGGGGCGATTGACAACAACTGACACTACCGAACGTTATTGGACGTCAACGAACGAACCCCTACTTGAGTACCCCTACTCATGTGCGACCCGGCCCGGCGCGGCCATCCTGACGCCATGAACGCACCGATGCAGTCACGCACCACGGCCGCGTACTACGTCCAGGCCGTGCTCTCCTTCGCCCTCTCCGCCGGCGCCCTCGCGACCGGGATCGCCTACCTCCCGGTGGGCGGCTGGACCCGGGCCTTCCTCGGGGTCGGCCTGCTCTACACCGTCACCTCCTCGTTCACCCTGGCCAAGGTGGTCCGCGACAAGCAGGAGAACAGCGAGATCGTCACCCGGGTGGACCAGGCCCGGCTGGAGAAGCTGCTGGCCGAGCACGACCCGTTCAAGGTGGAGGGGGTCTGATCCGGGCCATCCTCGGATCCGGTCGATAGCTTGACGGCTAAGGCTATTAGCCTTAGCTTTATGGGTGTCGGCACCACCGCCGACGCCCCGGCGGACCGAGGAGGCCCCCATGTCCCGCACCACCGCCCCCACCACGCAGTACCTCGACGTCACCGGCGGCCGGATCGCCTACGACGACACCGAGCAGGGCGACGGCGCCCCCGTCGTCCTGCTCCCGGGGATGCTCGACAGCCGGGCCGCCTACCGGCACCTGCGCCCGCTGCTCGTCGCCGCCGGCCGCCGCGTGATCACCATGGACCTGCGCGGCTTCGGCGACTCCTCGATCGTCTGGGACGACTACTCGCCGGCCGCGATCGCCGCCGACGTCCTCGCCCTGCTCGACCACCTCGGCATCGGGCGCGCCGTCCTCGCCGGCAACTCGTACACCGGCGCGACCGTGGTCAAGGCCGCCGGCGACGCACCCGAGCGGGTCGCCGGGATCGTCCTGCTGGACGCCTTCGTCGAGAACCTGCCGCCGAACGCCCTGCAGCGCGCGATGTTCGGCGTCATGGGCAAG
This sequence comes from Kitasatospora sp. NPDC056181, assembly GCF_042266225.1. Lineage (NCBI taxonomy): Bacteria > Bacillati > Actinomycetota > Actinomycetes > Kitasatosporales > Streptomycetaceae > Kitasatospora > Kitasatospora sp. NPDC056181. The sequence goes on along the minus strand of NZ_JBHJUK010000067.1, from coordinate 19,184 downwards.
CTGCTGGTGCACTCCCCGGCCTTCTGGGGCCTCTACCACCGCAGGATGGCCTACCCGACCGCCAAGCCGGCCGACTTCGACGCGTACGTGGACGGGCTGGTCGCCGCGATGCGCACGCCCGGCCGCAAGACCGCCACCCGCGGCCAGGTCCGCGGGGACTCGGCGCCCGTCGGCTGGACCGCGGCCGTGCGGTGCCCGGCGCTGGTCGTCATGGGCAGCAAGGACCCCGACTTCCCCAAGCCGGAGGTGGTCGCCGACCGGCAGGCCGCCGCGCTGAACGGCCGCAAGGTGATGATCGAGGGCGCCGGCCACTACCCGATGGCCGACCACCCGCAGGCGACCGCCGACGCGCTGCTCGGGTTCCTCGCCGAGCTGGCCTGAGCCCTCCCGCCCCACCGGAACCGGACCCACGGAGAACCGCCCCCATGCCCCGAGTAGGACTCACCCCCGAGCAGGTCGTCGGCCACGCCCTCGCCCTCATCGACGAGCAGGGCCCCGAGGCCCTCACCCTGGCCGCGGTCGCCGCGCGGGCCGGGGTGGCCACTCCCTCGCTCTACAAGCACGTCAGCGGCGGCCTCGCGGAACTGCGCCGGCTGGTCGCCGTCCGGGTCACCGAGGAGCTGGCCGACCGGCTCGCCGAGGCGGCCGTCGGCCGGGGCGGGGACGACGCCGTCGCCGCCGTCCTGCGCGCCTACCACGCCTACGCCACCGAGTACCCGCACCGCTACAACTCGCTCCCGCAGGCCCCGCAGCCGGACGACGACCTCACCCGGGCGGCGACGCGGCTGGTCGGCGTGATCATCGCGGTGCTGCGCGAGTACGGGCTCGCCGGGTCGGAGGCGATCCACGCCGCCCGCGCCGTCCGCTCGGTGGCCCACGGCTTCGCCTCGCTCTCCATCGGCGGCGCCTTCCAGCTCGCCGAGGACCTCGGCGACACCCAGGACCGGCTGATCACCGTCCTCACCCACGGCCTGCGCGACTGGCCCGGGGCCTGAGGCGGGACGCGCCCACCGGGGCCGGTCGCGGGGGCCGGCCGCAGGGACGCCGAAGGGCCCGGAGCGTGATCGCTCCGGGCCCTTCGCGGTGGTGGGCCTAACAGGACTTGAACCTGTGGCCTCTTCCTTATCAGGGAAGCGCTCTAACCGTCTGAGCTATAGGCCCTTGCCGCTCGCCGATCCTACTCGACCGGCGGCCCGTCGGTCGCACCGGGTGCCACGGCGTTCCGGTCCGGGGGCCTCCGTGGCACCCTGGGCGACCATTCACCGGCTTAAGAAATAAGGTATTAAGAATTGGGTGTCCGATAAGGCACCACCCCGACAGGGCAACGGAAAGGCCGGGCATCCCATGGACCTGTCCTCGCCGTGGCTTCCCCCCTCCGAGGACGAGAGCCGGACGCCGCGCAGCAGCCCCACCGCGCGCAGCGCCATGCGCTGCGTCCGCTTATTGCTCGGCTGCACCAGCGCCGCCGAACTCCTCGGCACGATCCTCGCCGAGGGCCCCGGCTGGATCACCGGCGAGGGGTCCGCGCTCTACCTGCTGGACTCCGCCGGAATGCTCCGGCTCGCCGCCTCCCACGGCCTGCCCGAATGGGCCCACGAGCGGTACGGCGTGGTCGACCCGGCCGGCGACCTGCCCGCCGCGATGGCGCTCAGGCTGCGCCGGCCCTACCTGCTCAGCCCCGAGCGCACCAGCGTCGACTACCCCAACCGCAACGCCGGCATGGGCACCGGCATGGTCGCCATCATCGCCCTGCCGATGATCGTCGACGAGCGGCCGATCGGCGTGCTGGCCCTGGCCCTCGCCCACCGGGGCACCGTCCCCCGGCGCGACCTCGACGTCCTGGAGACGCTCGGCGACGCCTGCGCCCACCGGCTCTCCCACCTGCTCCACCACGCGAACGCCGAGACCGGCACACCCAGGGGCGGCCGCCCGGGCGGTGCGCCCGCGACCGGCGCCGGAACGCCCCCGGGCCTCGACGGGAACGGACCCGACGGGAACGGACCGGACGCGGACGACGCCGGCCGGGCCGCCGGGCTGGCCCACCCAATGCTCTCGCTCGCCGTCCGCTCCGCCGGGCACGGCGCCTTCGAACGCGACCTGGTCACCGGCGAGTCCTACTGGGACGCCCAGGCCTACCGGGTGGCGGGCCAGCCGCCGCCGGCCGACGGCGGCCCGGCGGCCGCACCCGACCTGGACCGGATCGTCCACCCCGAGGACCTGCCGGACTTCCAGGCCGCCCTGGCCGAGGCGCTCGCCACCGGCGGCCCGTACCGGATCACCTACCGGGTGCTGCGCCGGGGCGGCGGCGTGGTCCGGATCGAGGAGACCGGCGAGGTGATGCTCGACGTGCACCGGCGGCCGGTCCGGATCGCCGGGCTGGTCGCCGACCGGGACCGCGTCCGCGCACCCGGGGAACGCCCGCCCGCCGGCGGGCCGGGCGGCGCCCCGGCGGCCGGGGCCCGCTCGGCGCTGCTGCTGGCGCTCACCCGGGCACTGTCCCGCGCGGTCACCGTCAGGGACGTCACCACCACGGTGACCGACATCGCCCGCCCGGCCTTCGGCGCCGCCAGCATCGTGCTCGACCTGGTGGACGAGGGCCGGCTGCTGCCCGTGTCGCACACCGTCTACGGCGGGCCGCGCCGCACCGAGCTGACCAGGCTGGCCGACCTCTCCGAGGGGGTCATGCAGCACGCGCTGGCCCGCTCCACCCCGCTGTTCAGCGAACCGGGCCGCACGGGACGGGCCCCGGACGGCGGCGGGCCGCTCACCCCGCCCGCCTGGACGGTGCTGCCGCTGGTCGCCTCCGGGCGGCAGGTCGGCTCCTGCCTGATCACCTTCGCCACCGAGCGGGCCTTCGGCCGCGAGGACCGCACCCTCTACTCCGCGTTCGCCGGCGTCCTGGCGCAGTCCCTGGAGCGCGCCCGCCTCTACGACACGCACCACCACCGGGCCACCGAGCTCCAGCGCGCCATGCTGCCGCGCACCCTGCCCCGGCTGCCCGGGATCGCCAGCGCCGCCCGCTACCTGCCCAGCACCGAGGGCATGCAGATCGGCGGCGACTGGTACGACCTGCTGCGGCTGCCGGAGGGCAGGATCGGCCTGGTGATCGGCGACGTCCAGGGGCACAACGCCGAGGCCACCGCCGTGATGGGGCAGCTGCGCAGCGTCCTGCGGGCGTACGCCACCGACGGGCACGACCCGGCCGCGACGCTGGCCAGGACCAGCCGGCTGCTCTCCGGGCTGGACACCGACCTCTTCGCCACCTGCCTCTACCTCACCCTCGACCCGGCCGACGGCACCCTGCGGGCGGCCCGCGCCGGGCACCCGTCGCCGGTCCGGATCACCGACGACGCGAAGGCCGTGGAGCTGGACCTGCCGGGCGGCCCCCCGCTGGGCGTCGACCCGGAGGCGGCCTACCACCTGTCGGTCGGTCACCTGGCACCCGGGGAGACGCTGCTCGTCTACACCGACGGCCTGGTCGAGGACCGCGAGGAGGACTACGACGAGTCGGTGCAGCGGATGCTCGGCGGGCTGGAGCTCTGGGCCCGGCAGACCGGGCCGGGCCGGATCGGCCCGGCGCCCGCCCTGGAGCGGCTGGCCGACCTGCTCACCCTCAACGTCACCGAGCGCCGGTCGCGGCCGGACGACGTGGCACTGCTGCTGTTGCACCGGATGTCAGCAGGGCAATAAACGGTGCGGCGGCCGGTGCCGCAGGCCGATCGGGGGCGAAGCAGGCCGGATTGACGCCGTATTGACGGGATATTGAGGAGATCCGGTCACTTGGCGAGATCCGGTCACACCATCGTAGGATCATCACCCTAGAATTCGCCGCGTGACGATGACTCAGTGGTGCGCAACGGCAACCGGCGTTCTCGCCGCCCTCGCCCTCGTGGCCGCCGCCCGCTACCGCGCCGTCTCCGTCACCCACCGCCGACGTCACGACCGCCAGCAGCGCGAACTCACCCGCCTCCGGGAACAGCTGACCACCGAACTGGCCCGGCGCGGCAGCGAACTGGCCGCCGTCCAGCAGGAACAGGAACTCAACGCCTCCACCCAGCGCGCCTTCCTCAGCGTGGCCCGCCGCATCCTCGTCATGGCGCACGACCAGCAGGCCCTGCTGGACGAGATGGAACGCACCCACGACGACCCGACCCTGCTGGAGGGCCTGCTCAAGGCCGACCACGCCGCGGCCCAACAGGCCCGCCTCGCCCAGACCCTGGCCGTCCTCTGCGGCGCCCGGGCCGGGCGGCACTGGCCGGAACCGGTCTCGCTGGAGGACGTGGTGCGCGGCGCCCAGTCGCGCATCCTGCCCTTCCAGCGGGTGGTGGTCCGCAGCCGGATCGAGACCGCCGTGGTCGGCGCCGCCGCCGAGGCCCTCATCCACGCCGTCGCCGAGCTGCTGGACAACGCCACCCGCTACTCCCCGCCCAGCACCCAGGTGTTCGTCACCCTCATGCCGGTGCACAACGGCGCCGTCATCGAGATCGACGACGGCGGTGTCGGCATGCCCGAGCAGGCGGTCGCCAAGGCGGCCTCCGCCCTGGCCGGCGGCTCCGCCCTGGAGGTCTCCCGCCTCGGCGAGGTGCCGCAGCTGGGCCTCGCGGCGGTCGGCCGGCTCTCCGAGCAGTACGGCTTCCGGGTCACCCTCAGCTCCGCGCCCTCACCGTACGGCGGTGTGCGGGTCGTGGTGCTGCTGCCGAACGCCCTGCTCACCGAGCCCCTCCCGCCGACCGTCCCGGGCCTCGGCCCGGACGACCCGGCGTTCGCCCCCGGACCGCACCACCCCGCACCACCCCTGCACCCGGCCGCACCCACGACCGCGTCCCAGGAACCCACCCGGCCCCCGGTGCCCGGACACCCCCTGAGCCCCGGGCACCCACTGGTGGACACCCGGCCGGCCGACCGGTCCCCCTCGGCCGGCCCCGCCGTCCCACCACCGCTGCCCCGCCGGAGCCACCGGCGCGACCGCGCCGCCCGCCACGGCGCGCCGGCCTCTCCCCCGCCGGCACCCGCCCCGCCCTACCGCTCGGCGCAGGACGCCCAGGCGTTCATGGCGATGTTCCAGGCCGGGACGGCCAGCGGCCGCTCGGCCGTCCGGGCCCACGCCCACCCCGATCCTTCCCATCCCGCTTCCCCCCAGCTTCCCCAGCGCTTCGGAGAGTTCCATGACCACCACCCCTGACCTCGGCTGGCTGCTCGCCGACATCGTCTCCGTCCCCGAGGTCCGGCACGCCGTCGTCGTCTCCAACGACGGACTGGAGATCGGCCGCAGCGAGGGCATCCTGCGCGAGGACGCGGAGCGGCTCGCCGCCGCCTGCTCCGGCCTCCAGTCGCTGGCCCGCGGCGTCGCCCAGGGCTTCGGCGGCCACGGCAGCGCCACCCGGCAGATCATCATCGAGTACGGCGGCGGCTACCTCTTCATCGTCGCCGCCGGGGCCGGCGCCCACCTGGCCGTGGTGACCGGCGAGGCCGTCGACGCCGGCCTGGTCGCCTACCAGATGCAGGTCCTCGTCGAGCGGATCGGCACCCACCTCACCAGCCCGCCGCGCGTCGACCACGCGGCGGGGGGACAGCGGTGACCGGGCCGGTCCGGCCCTATGTGATCACCGGCGGACGCAGCCGGCCCACCCGGGCCGCGCTCGCCGTCGAGAGCCTGGTCAGCGCCTTACCCGACCGGCCCGAACTGCCCGAGGACGCGCTGCTCAGCCGCGAGCACCACCGCATCCTGGACCTCTGCCGCAGCCTGCTGTCGATCGCCGAGGTGGCGGCCCACCTGAGGCTGCCGCTCGGCATCGTCAAGGTGCTGGTCGGCGACCTCTGGGACCTCGGCACCGTGCAGGTGCTCCCGCCCGTCCCGCAGGCCGAACGCCTGCCCGCAACCCTCCTGGAAGAGGTGCTCGTTGGCCTCCGCCAACTCCGCTGAAGCCCCGGCCGAGCCCCAGTACCTGCCGTCCTCCGTGCAGGGCGCGGTCAAGATCCTGGTCACCGGCCCGTTCGGGGTCGGCAAGACCACGCTGGTCGGCTCGCTCAGCGAGATCACCCCGCTGCGCACCGAGGAGGTCATGACGGCCGCCAGCAGCGGCATCGACGACCTCACCGGGCGCGGAGACAAGAGCACGACCACCGTCGCGCTGGACTTCGGCCGGATCACGCTCAACCCGCGGCTCGCGCTGTACCTGTTCGGCACCCCCGGGCAGCAACGGTTCTGGCCGCTCTGGGACGACCTGTCGCGCGGTGCGCTCGGCGCCATCGCCATGGTGGACCTGCGCCGCCCGGACGAGAGCTTCGACGTGCTCGGGCGGCTGGAGGAACAGCAGATCCCGTTCGCCGTGGCCGTCAACACCTTCCCGGACACGCCGACCTACCCCGAGGAGGAGCTGCGCTCCGCCCTCGACCTGCTGCCCGACGTGCCGATCCTCTACTGCGACGCGCGGGACCGGCGGGCCGCGTACGACCTGCTGATCGACTTCGTCGGGCACCTGCACGCCACCGCCGTCCTGGAGCTCCACCGATGACGAATCCCGAGCCCGGCACGACCGTTCCCCCGCTCACCCCGCCGCCCGGCTGCCCGGCGCACGCCGGCGGGGGCGCACCGGGCGGGGGCGGGTTCCCGGCCGGGGGGCCGCTGCCGGCGCTGTACGGCCCCGCCGTCGCCGACGACCCGCACGGCCTCTACGCCCGGCTGCGCGACCAGTACGGCCCGGTCGCGCCGATCGAGCTGGAGCCCGGGGTGGAGGCCTGGCTGGTGCTCGGCTACCCCGAGCTGCTCGAACTCACCCGCAACGAGGCCCTGTTCTCCAAGGACTCGCGCGGCTGGCGGGTCCCCGCCGAGGGCCGGCTCGCCGCCGACTCCCGGTTGCTGCCGATGACCGCCTGGCGCCCCACCCTGCTCAACCTGGACGGCGCCGAGCACCAGCGGCTGCGCGCCGCCGTCTCCGACACGCTGGCCGAGATCGACCACCGCCAGCTGCGCGAGACCACCGAGGCCGCCGCCCACGCCCTGATCGACAGCTGGGGGCCGGACGGCACCGCCGACCTGGTCGCCCAGTACGCGCGCCGGCTGCCGCTGCTGGTCTTCACCCAGCTGGTCGGCCTGCCCGCCGAGGCCGGGCCCCGGCTCATCGAGCTGATCAGCCACTTCGTCGACAGCAGCGAGAAGTCGGTCCGGGCCAACACGGAGTTCCAGGCCATCCTGGTCGACCTGGTCCGGCAGCGGCGCGTCACGCCCGCCGCCGACCTCACCTCCTGGCTGCTGGCCCACCCGGCCGCGCTGACCGACGAGGAGGCGGTGCACCACCTGGTGGTGATGCTGGTCGCGGGCAACGAGACCAGCATCAACTGGACCGGCAACACCCTGCGGCTGCTGCTCACCGACCGCCGCTTCCGGACCACCCTGACCGGCGGCCGGCTCACCGTCGCCGACGCGCTGGAGGAGGTGCTCTGGCGCGACCCGCCGACCCAGAACTTCCCCGGCCGGTGGGCCACCGGCGACACCGTCCTCGGCGGCCAGTACATCAGCGCCGGTGACATGCTCGTCCTCGGCCTGGCCGCGGCCAACGCCGACCCGGCCGCCCAGGGCGCCGCCTCCGCCGCGCACGGCTCCCTCGGCGGCAACCGGGCCCACCTGGCCTGGGGCGCCGGCCGGCACGTCTGCCCGGCCCAGCACCCGGCAAGGATCATCGTCGAGACCGCCGTCGAGACCCTGCTGCACCGCCTGCCCGACCTCCAGCTGGCGGTACCGCCGGGTGAGTTGGCCTGGCGCCCGTCGCCCTGGTCGCGCGCCCTGGTCGGCCTGCCGGTGCTCTACAGCGCCTTCACCCCGCCCCGCCCGCCCGCTCCCGAGAGGCCCGCATGGACACCGCCGCACCCGAGCACGACCGAGACGGCCACCGGCCCGGACCCGGCCGCCCCGAACCCGTCGGACTCGACCCCTTCGGACGCGACCAGCACGGCGAGAACGCGCGGCTCCGGGCAGCCGGGCCCGCGGTCCTGGTGGAACTCCCTGGCGGGGTGGTGGTCTGGGCGATAACCCACCACGACACCCTGCAGGAGCTGCTCGCCGACCCGCGCGTCGGCAAGAACCCGCAGCTGTGGACCACCTTCACCGAGGGCCGCCTGCCCAAGGGCTGGCCGCTGCTGAACTTCGTCACCGTGCCCGGCATGGTCACCGCCGACGGCGCCGACCACCGGCGGCTGCGCGGCCTGGTCAGCCAGGCCTTCACCCCGCGCCGGATCGCCGAGCTCCAGCCCGCGATCGAGGCCCGGACCGTCGCCCTGCTGGACGCCGTCGCCGGGCTGGACGGCGAGTTCGACCTGCGCGAGCACTTCGCCTACCCGCTGCCGATGCAGGTCATCGGTGAACTGCTCGGCCTGCCGCCGAAGCAGCAGGACGAACTGCACGAGCTCTCCGACACCCTGGTCTCCAGCTCCGCGACCCCCGAGGCCGCGATCGCCGCCCAGCAGGGCCTCCAGGCGCTCCTGGCGTCCGTCGTCGCCGCCAAGCGCGCCGAGCCCGGCGACGACCTCACCACCGACCTGATCGCCGCCCGCGAGGCCGACGACCGGCTCAGCGAGCCGGAACTGGTGGGCACCCTGCTGCTGATGCTGGTGGCCGGCCACGAGACCACGCTCAACCTCATCACCAACGCCGTCCGGGCCCTGCTCGCCCACCCCGACCAGCTGCGGCTGGTGCTGGACGGCTCGGCGTCGTGGTCCGAGGTGGTCGAGGAGACGCTCCGGTACGACTCGCCGGTCGGGCAGTTCCCGCTGCGGTACGCGACCGAGGACATCACCGTCGGGGACGTCGTCATCCGGCGCGGCGAGGCACTGCTCGCCTCGTACGCCGCCGCCGGCCGGGACTCCGGGCACTACGAGGACGCCGACCGCTTCGACGTCACGCGCCGGCCGAACCGGCACCTCTCGCTGGGCCACGGCCCGCACTTCTGCCTCGGATCCGGGCTCGCCCGGATGGAGGCGGAGACGGCGCTGCGGCACCTGTTCGAGCGGTACCCCGGGCTGGCCCTCGCGGAGGACGCCCGGCCGGAGCCGATCGGTTCGTTCGTCAGCAACAGCGTGCGGACGCTGCGGGTGACGGTCTGAGGGGTTCGCGGTGACCTGAGGGCGGCCGGGTCGTTTGGCGTTCCATGAAGAAACTCGCCACCCTGGCCGCCCTCACCATGGCGGGCCTCGCCATGGCCGCCCCCGCCGCGTCCGCCGCCACCTCGGTCGCCTCGCAGCCGGACGCCCTCGACGGGCTCTCCAGCGGTCTCAACCTCTCCCCCACCGACCTCGCCCTGCACGAGGCCGCCAAGCTGCCGCTGGCCGGCAAGCTCGCGCAGCAGGTGGAGGCCGTCGGCACCGACCAGATGACCCACCCGGGGATCAGCGGGCAGGTCCTGAACTGACGAGCGGGTCCGCCCCGGGCCGACGGGCCGGGCCCTCGCCCACCGGACGGACGGGGTCCGGGCGCGCCCCCGTGCGTGCCCGGACCCCGTCCGTCCGGCGCCGTCACGCGCCCGGCCCCCGCCCTGCCCGGCCGTGGGCCGGCCCGGCTGTGGTCCGACCGGCCACGGCGGCCCGATCAGCCCTCGGCGAGGGCGTTCAGCTCCTGGTAGGTGAGGCCGCCGTCGAGGGCCGTGTAGGTGCCCGCGCGGTAGACCTCCTCGGCGGCCCGGCGCACCGCCGCGTACGCCACCTTGGCCAGGCCCGGCCCCAGGCTGACCCGGGCCACACCCAGCCCGGCCAGTTCCGGCACGGACGGCGAGCCCGGGCCGGCCAGGACGTTCAGGGGCGCGGGGACGGCCTTCACCAGGGCCGCGATCGTCTCCGGGTCGGCCACACCGGGGACGAACACGCCGTCCGCGCCCGCCTCGACGTACGCGCGCAGGCGCTCGACCGCCTCGTCCAGGCGGCCGGCGGGGTCGCCGATCCCGTGGAGGAAGACGTCGGTGCGGCCGTTGACGAAGAGCCCGATGCCGGCCGCGTCCGCCGCCGCCCGGGCTGCCGCGATCCGCTCGGCCGCCTCGGCGGCGGGCCGGGCCGCGTCCTCCAGGTTCACTCCGACCGCGCCGGTGGCGAGCAGGGCCTCCACCGTCCGGCCGACCTCGGCCGCGGTGGCACCGAAGCCGCTCTCCAGGTCCGCCGTGACCGGCAGGCCGACCGCGCGGACCACCAGCGCGGTCTGGGCGAGCACCTCGTCACGGTCGGCGGCGTCCCCGTCCGCGCTCCCGAGCGTCCAGGAGACGCTGGCGCTGGCCGTCGCGACGGCCGGTGCGCCGGCCGCGGCGACCAGCCGCGCACCGGCCGCGTCCCAGACGTTGGCGAGCACCAACGGCTCGCCGGGACGGTGGAGTTCGCGCAGGGCGCGGGCCTTCTGCTGCTGGAGCCGAGTGTCCGTCATGTCGGCGACCCTACTTCGCGGCCGGGCTGAGGCGGGAGGTCACGCCGATCCGGTTCCAGGCGTTGATGGTGATGATCAGCGCGATCAGCTGCGCCAGTTCGGCCTGCTCGAAGTGCTCGGCGGCCTCGTCGTAGACGGCGTCCGGCACGTGCCCCTGGGTGAGCAGGGTGACCGACTCGGTCAGCGCGAGCGCCGCGCGCTCCCGCGCGGTGAACCACGACGTCTCCCGCCAGGCCGGGAGGGAGAGCAGGCGGTGGTTCTGCTCGCCGTTCTTCAGCGCGTCGGCGGAGTGCATGTCGATGCAGAAGGAGCAGCCGTTGATCATCGAGGCGTGCACCTTGACCAGCTCCGCGAGCACCGGGTCGACGCCCTTCCGGGCCCCGCGCTCCAGCGCGATCATGGCCTGGTAGAAGTCGGGGGCGAGGTCGGGGAGGGAGATCCGCTGCTCGGGGGCGGGAACGGTGGCGTGGTCGTGCGTCGTGGTCATACCGGCAACCCTAGGCCGGTGGTGGACTCCGGCTCCGGCACATTCGGGCCCGAGGATCCTGGGCCACTTCGGGCCCGGCCCCCGGGGGCTCAGGAGCGGTACACCGTCTCGCCGCCGTCCTCGTCGTACAGCTCGACGACGTGGGCCAGTCCGAGCGCGGAGAACGCGGACAGCAGGTCGCCGATCCGTCCGGGCACCACCGCGCCCCCGAACCGCAGGGGCGTGTCGGGGCGCAACTCCAGCTGGGCGTAGGTGTGCTCGACCTCGTACTCGGTCCAGCCGGACCTGCGCACCCGCCAGCCGGCCCCGCGGAAGGCCCGCGCCACGTCCGGGGCGCCCGCTGCCGACGGAAGGAACCCGTAGACGTTGTTGCCGAGGCCCAGGTCGTACCCGGCCTGGTCGAACCGCGGGCCGACGGTGCCGCCGGAGGTGAAGTCCACGGCGGCCAGTATGGCGGTGGAAGGGGAGCGGGGCCAGGGCCCTCCCGGAATCCGAACGGCCGTGCGAGGATCGGCGGCAGGGTGGTGCGCGGCCGCCCGTTCGGCGAGGTCAGGGGGCCCTGCGCGTGTGTACGGCGTTCGTCAGCATCGAACCGTCGTCGGCGGTGCCCGTGCTGCTGCTGTCCGTCCGGGACGAGTACGCCGGGCGGCGCTGGTCGCCGCCGGACCACCACTGGCCCGGGCGCCCCACGGTCGTCGGCGGGCTGGACCTCGCGGCGGGCGGCACCTGGCTGGCGGTCGAGCCGGGCGCCGGTCCCGTCGCGGCCTGCCTGCTGAACGGCTTCGGCGCCATGGCCCCGGCGCGGGGCCGGCTCTCCCGCGGCGAGCTGCCGCTGACCGCCGTCCGGGACGACGGGATCGGGCACCTCGACCTGACCCGCTACGACCCGTTCCACCTGGTCGTGGCCCGGTCCGACGGCGCACGGGTGCTGAGCTGGGGCGGCAGCCGGCTGGAGGAGCGCGAACTCCCCTCCGGCCTCAGCGTCGTGCTCAACGACGGGCTGGAGGGGGCGGCGGCGGACCGCACGACCTCGGAGCTGGTCCGCTCCCTGATGGCCGCCCGGGCCGCCCGCTTCCGTGCCCGCTTCGGGGCCGCCGAGCGGCCGCGGCCGCTGCCGGACGCGGGGACGACGGAGCAGGCCTGGGGCGCGTGGCTGCCGATCGTCTCCGGCGACGGCCTCGCCCTGGACGACCCGGCGGCGCTGATCCAGCGGCGCGATTTCGGGGACGGGCGGATCTGGGGCTCGTCCTCGATCTCGCTGCTCGCCTTCGGCCCGGCGGCGGTCCGGTACGACTTCGGACCGGCGCCGGTGGGCGGCCCGGCCGACGACGGCTGGCGCCGGATCGTCTAGAAGGGGGGAGTAAGCGGTGCCAACCAGCAGACGGAACAACCAGCGGACGGCGCCGACTCCCCCGGTCGCGCCTCAGTCCTGCGCGCGGGCCTTGAGCCAGCGGCCGGCGGTGCCCGCGCTCATCGTGTAGAAGAACTCGACCTTCAGGCCCGGCTCGTCGGTGAGCGACTCCACCCAGGTCATCGGCCAGTTCCGGCGCCCGTAGTGCCGGTGCACGGCACGGGTGAAGGCGGCCAGGTTGCCCTGGAGGTTCTTCTTCTCCATGCCCAGCCGGGTGGCCAGGGTCGTGTAGCTGACCTTCGTGTCGGGCTGGTCGGCCAGGACGTCGAGGACCCGGGCGACCGCCTGCACCGAGCCCAGCGGCTCGATCATCAGCCGGCGGAAGTCCTCGACGGTCCACTCGACGACCGGCAGCTTGCCGTCGTCCACCGGGGCCGGCTCTCCGGAACCGTCCGGCAGAGCCGGGGAGACGGCGGGAGTGGCGGTGGTGGCGACCTCGCCGGCGGCCAGCTCCGCAAGGAAGGCGTAGACCTTGGTGACGTGCTCGGCCGGCACCGGCACCATCACGAACTGCGGCTGGTTCTCCTGGGACACGGGCTCCTCCCCCTGATCCGCCCGCCCGACCGGCTGTCCGGCGGCAGGAGCGATTCTGACACACCGACAGTTCCGGCGTCTAGCACTTACTGCCATCTAATCAACCTGCACTCTCCTTTACTGTCGGGTGGCGTCTGCGGGAACGGCCCCGGCCCGCGCGCCGGTCACCGGCAGGGTCCGGCGGCCGGCGCGGCCGGCCGACTGGCAGGCTTGGGGCGTGACATCAGGAACCGCCGAGGAGTTCACCGCCCACCGCCCCAGGCTGTTCGGCCTGGCCTACCGGCTGCTCGGCTCCGCCGAGGAGGCGGAGGACGCGGTGCAGGACGCGTACCTGCGCTGGAGCGGCGCCCGGCGTGCGGAGATCGGGCACCCGGGGGCCTGGCTCGCCAAGGTCGTCACCAACCTCTGCGTCAACCGGCTCACCTCGGCCCGGGTGCAGCGCGAGCAGTACCCGGGGCCGTGGCTGCCGGAACCGGTGCTCACCGAGGACGGCACCCTCGGCCCCCTGGAGTCCGCCGAGCAGCGGGACGCCGTGTCGACGGCGCTGCTGGTACTGCTGGAGCGACTCACGCCGACCGAGCGGGCGGTCTACGTGCTGCGCGAGGCGTTCGGCTACAGCCACCGGGACATCGCCGGGGTGCTCGACCTGGGCGAGGCCAACTGCCGCCAGCTGTACCGCCGGGCCGTCCAGCGGGTGGCGACGCCCGAGGCCCGGTTCACCCCCGCGGCCGAGGAGCGGCGCAGGCTCGTCGCCTCCTTCGTCACGGCGGCCCGCGAGGGCGACCTCGCCGGTCTGGAGCGGCTGCTCGCCCACGACATCGTCTGGTGGAGCGACGGCGGCGGGAGGATCACCTCGGCCCGGCGCCCCGTCATCGGCCGCGAAAAGGTGCTGCGCTTCCTGCTGGGCACCAGCGAACGGTTCGGCGGTGGCTGGGAGTTCACGATCGCCGAGGTCAACGGTGCGGCGGCGCTGGTGATGCACGCGGACGGGCAGCTGGTCTCCGTCGCGTCCTTCGACCCGCGGGACGGCGTCATAGCCGAGGTCCGGGTCGTTCTGAACCCGGAGAAACTCGCCTACGCAGGCCGTCAGCTCGCCGCCCCGGCGCCCCGGACGTGAACCGCCGCCGGGAGCCGCCCCGGGGCCCTTGTCACAAATCCGGGGGCTCGTCGGTTCTCAGCGGTTGACGCGCGCTCCACCGGGGAGCGCGCACCACCGAAGGGACGGCAACCGCGATGACCACGATCCTGGTGACCGGCGGCACCGGCACTCTCGGCCGGCTCGTCACCGAACGGCTGCGCGCGGACGGGCACGAGGTGCGGGTGCTGAGCCGGCACTCCCAGCCGTACGCCGTGGACCTGCGCGAGGGCACCGGGCTGGCCGAGGCCGTGGCGGGCGTCGAGACGATCGTGCACTGCGCCACCTCCCCGCGCGGCGGCGACGAACAGGCGGCCCGCCACCTGATCGGGGCGGCCCGCCGGGCCGGCGTACGGCATCTGGTCTACATCTCGATCGTCGGCGTCGACCGGGTGCCGCTGGCCTACTACCGGGCCAAGCTGGCCGTCGAGAAGCTGGTCGAGGAGTCCGGGCTCGGCTGGACCCTGCTGCGCACGACGCAGTTCCACGATCTGATCCTGGAGCTCCTGCAGGCCTCGGCGAAACTGCCGGTGATGCTGCTGCCCTCGGGGGTCGCCGACCAGCCGATCGAGGTGGCGGAGGTCGCCGCCCGGCTGGCCGGGCTCGCGGCCGGGGAGCCGGCCGGGAGGGTGCCGGACATGGGCGGCCCCGCGGTCCGGCCGTTCCCGGAGCTGGCCCGGGCCTACCTGCGCGCGACCGGACGGCGACGCCCGCTGCTCAACGTGCGGCTGGCCGGCCGGTCCTACCGCGCAATGCGGGCCGGCGGGCACCTGACGCCGGAACGGGCGGTGGGCGAGGGCACCTTCGAGCAGTTCCTTTCGGGGCGATTTCCGGCCGAAGGCTGACGCCTCCGTTGCGACGGCCGCCCGGGCGCCCAGACTGGTCGGTATGGAAACCATGGTGTCCGTCGGCAACGGTGAACTCTGGGCAGAGGACTCGGGAGGGGACGGGCTGCCACTGGTCCTGGTCCACCCGGGCGTCGGTGACTCGACCATCTGGGACCCGGTGCTGGCGGCGCTCGCCACGCGGTACCGGGTGGTCCGCTACGACGCCCGCGGCTACGGGCGGTCGCCCGCACCCACGGCCGCCTACTCCCCGTCCGCGGACCTCGCCGCGGTGCTCGACCACTTCGGGCTGGCCCGTGCCGTGCTGGTCGGCTCCAGCATGGGCGGGGCCGCCTCGGTCAGCCTGACGCTGGACGCCCCGGAGCGGGTGGCCGGGCTCGCGCTGTTCGTCCCCGGGGTCACCGGGTACGACTTCGACGAGTCGGACCTGAACCAGGAGGTGGCGCGGCTGGCCGAGGCCGGCGACCTGGAGGGCATCGTCCGGCACGGACTGGGCCTCTGGGGGAGGGTCGGCGGGGGCTCGCCCGAGGCCGATCCGGTCGCCGCCGCGCACCTGCGGGCCGTGCTGCCGGCCTGGTTCAGCAACGTCGGCCACCAGCAGCCCGACGCGCCGGCCTTCGACCGGCTCGGGGAGATCGCCGTGCCCACCGTGCTGGCGCTGGGCGAGCAGGACCGTCCGCAGGTCGTGGCCTGCAACGAGCAGATGGCGGCCCGGATCCCCGGCTGCCGGCTCGTCCGGCTGGCGAAGTCCGACCACTACCCGACCCTGCGCGAGCCCGAGGCCGTCGCCCGGCTCGTCGAGGAGCTGTACGCCCAGGCGCGGTGAGATCGTCTCCTGCGCGGGGAAGCCGGCCGGGCCGGCCCAGCGGCGGTGCCACCAAGCCGGGGGCACCGCCGCTGCGTTGATCCGGTCCACCGGCACCGTGACGGTCGCGGTGCTGCTGCCGGGGTCGGGGGCCCGGCGGGGCCGGGGTCGTGGTGAGCCCGGGTCAGGTCCGGTCAGGTCCACTGCTCGGACGGCTTGACGCCCGGGAGGGGCTTGCCGATCAGGGCCAGCGGGATGAAGAAGTTGACCTGGCCGATGGCGATCGCCAGCGTCGCGAGGGCCGTCTCGTCGTAGTGCGCGGCCGCCCGGGCGTACAGCTCGTCGGAGACCCGCTCACCGTGCGGGGACGGCTGGAGCACCGCCTCCACCAGGGCCAGCGCGACCGCCTCGGCCTCGGTGAAGCACGGGGCGTCCTGCCAGGACGCCACCGCCGTGATCCGCTGCTCGGACTCGCCGGCCGCGCGGAGGCTCTGGGTGTGCATGACCGTCAGATAGGTGTTGCCGACGATCTGGCCGGCGCGCAGCTGGACCAGGTCGATCGTGGTCCTCGGCACCGAACCGTTGCCGGTGGCCTTGAACAGGGCGCCGGCCACGGCCCCCAGCTCGGGGACGAGCTTCGCGGGGTTGGACATCCGCGAGCCGGGGGTGGTCGCCGTGGCGGGGGCGGCGGTGGCGGTGGTGGTCGCCGTGGCGGTGGCGGGGACGGTGGGCTGGGCTTCCATCGTGATGTTCCTCTCGGTCCTTCGGTGCCTTCACAGGTCCGACGGATCCCGGAGGCCCGATGTGACAGGCGCCGCCAAGCTCCTTCCGGCAAGCTCCTTCCGGCCGGCTCAGCGGCCGGCTCAGCGGCTGGGGAACGCGCCGATCAACCGGGCCAGCTCCGCGGGCCGTTCGAGGTGGAGGTCGTGACCGGTGCCGGGGACGCTGACCGCGACGGCCTCCGCGCCGGTGGCGAGCATCCGGCCGATCTGCTCGGCGTCGATGATGCCGGACTGCCCCAGCACGGCCAGGGTCGGACAACTGATCCGCGCCCACTCCTCCCACCAGGAGCGGTGGACGTTCTCCGCCAGGGAGGCGACCATCACCTCCTTGTCGAAGCGCGACCACCAGCCGCCGTCCCGTTCCTCCAGGCCGGCCGCCCAGCCCTCGCCGACCGGGCCGCCGCCGAGGAACTCCACCGCGGCCTCCCACGACGGGAACGGCGCCGGCCAGGTGTCGAACCAGCCGGCGATCCCGGCGAGCGTCTCCGGGTCCGAGCCGGCGGGGCCCGCCTCGACCAGGATCAGACGGCTCACCAGCGCGGGGTGCGCGGCGGCGGTGAGCATCGCCGCATGGCCGCCGTAGGACTGGCCGACCAGGACCGGGCGGTCCAGGCCGAGTCCGTCGATCACGGCGACCACGTCCGCGACGTACGCGGCCCGGGAGACGTCCTGCGGGTGCCGCTCGCTGGCGCCGTGGCCGCGCTGGTCGACGGCGACCACCCGGTACCGGGCGCCCAGGACCTCGGCGACGGCGTCCCACTCCCCCGCGTGGCCGGCCAGGCCGTGCAGCAGCAGCACCGCCGGGCCCGGACCACCCGAGTCGCGGCAGACGAGCCGCACCCCGTCCCGGACGACCTCACGAACGACGGACCTCATGCCGTGGCCTCCAACCGCCTTGCGCGTTCCGTCAGATGGCGCCGCTCGGGCGCGCTGGTCGTGCGGCGGGCCGCCTCCCGGTAGGCCTCCACCGCACCGGGTCCGTCGCCGAGCAGCTCCAGGAGGTGGGCCCGGGTGGCGGCCGGCCGGTGGCTCCGGGCCATCGCCCTGTCGCCGTCCAGCGTCGCCAGCAGCTCCAGCCCGGCCGCCGGTCCGTGCACCATGCCCACCGCGACCGCGCGGTTCAGGGTCACCACCGGGTTCGGCCCGAACCGCTCCAGCAGCTCGTAGAGGGCCAGGATCTGCGGCCAGTCGGTGGCCTCCGCCGAAACGGCCTCGTCGTGCACCGCCGCGATGGCCGCCTGGAGCTGGTACGGGCCGGCCTGCCCGCGCGGCAGGGTGCGGCTGATCAGCTCCACACCCTCGGCGACGAGCCGGCCGTCCCACTGCCCGCGGTCCTGCTCCGCCAGCGGCACCAGCTCGCCGCCGGGACCGGTGCGGGCCGGACGGCGGGCCTCGGTGAGCAGCATCAGGGCGAGCAGGCCGGCCGTCTCGGCGTCCCCGGGTTCCAGGCGCAGGAGCAGCCGGGTGAGGCGGATCGCCTCGGTGGAGAGCCCGGGCGCGGTGAGGCCGTCCCCGTCGCTCGCCGTGTAGCCCTCGTTGAAGACCAGGTAGAGCACCTGCCGGACCTCGGCCAGGCGCCCGGCGCGCTCCGGGCCCCCGGGGGCGGCCGGCGGCAGGCCCTTGAGGGTCTGCTTGGCCCGGCTGATCCGCTGGGCCATCGTCGCCTCGGGGACCAGGAAGGCGGCGGCGATCTGCGCGGTCGTCAGGCCGCCGACCGCGCGCAGGGTCAGCGCGATCCGGCTGGGGGCCGAGAGCGCCGGGTGGCAGCAGAGGAAGAGCAGCGCGAGCGAGTCGTCCCGGTCCGTGTCCGGCCGGGCGTCGGCGGCGTGGGCGAGCAGCGCGGACCGCGGGGTGGCGAGGGCGAGGGCGTCCTCGCGGCGGCGGCGGGCGGTCTCGCTGCGCACCTGGTCGACCAGGCGGCGGGAGGCCACGGTGAGCAGCCAGCCGCGCGGGTTCTCCGGCACGCCGGTCCCGGGCCACTGGAGGGCGGCGGCGAGCAGCGCCTCCTGCACGGCGTCCTCGCAGGCGTCGAAGACGCCGTACCGGCGGACGAGCGCGCCGAGGACCTGCGGCGCCAGTTCGCGCAGCAGGTCCTCGGCGTCGTGGGGCAGACCGGTCACACGTCCGCCGCGGCGTCGTGCAGGATCGGCCAGAGTTCGACCGGCTCGACGTCCGCGAACGGCATGTCGGCGGCGATCTGCTGGGCGCGCTCCAGGCTCTCGCAGTCCAGCAGGTAGAAGCTGGCGAGGTACTCCTTGGTCTCCAGGTACGGGCCGTCGGTGACCGCCGGGAGGCCGTCCTGACGGCGCACCAGCTGGGCGGCGGCCGCGTCGGCCAGGCCGTAGGCGCCGATCAGCTCGCCGCTCTCGCGGTACTTCCGGTTGAACGCGTCCTGCCTGGCGATCGCCTCGGGCCAGGCCTCGGCCGGGAACGCGTCCCACTTCGCCTGGTTGCCGTAGATCATCGCGATGTACTTCATCCCGGGTGTCCTCCCCGTCCCGCGCGCCCCGTCGGCGCGCTGTCACCCTTCAGTCGGAGCCGCCCCCGCGTGCTCGACATCCCCCACGGAGGATTTCGAAGATGATCGGCGCCACCGCCGACCCGGCGCAAGCCGGCCCTGCCCGACCCGGCGCAAGCCGCCAGCGCCGCCCGGCGCAAGGCGGCCCGGCCCGCGGCGGGGGGGGGGGGGGGCCCCCGCCCCCCCCCCCCCCCCCCCCGCGCCCCCCCCCCCCCCCCCCCCCCCGGGGCGGCGCGCCCGCGGCCCCGCGGGGGGGGGGGGGGGCCGC